>NZ_SMKB01000309.1:0-7384 GCF_004348575.1 Actinomadura sp. 7K534 | reverse complement strand
CCCCCGAACTCCCGACCCCCAGCGCACCATGCCTCACAGCCGAGAACGGCCGCGGCCTGGCCATCGTCTCCGCCTACGCGAAGGAGACCGGCACCCGCCCCTCAGCCACCGGCGAGGGAAAGATCGTCTGGGCCCGCATGCCGACCTGACCGTTGGACACGCACCCGCCCGCTCAGTACATCCGCGGTCGGTCCCGGCAGCTCCCACCCC
Source organism: Actinomadura sp. 7K534 (assembly GCF_004348575.1). NCBI lineage: Bacteria > Bacillati > Actinomycetota > Actinomycetes > Streptosporangiales > Thermomonosporaceae > Actinomadura > Actinomadura sp. 7K534. The sequence continues at coordinate 7,174 of NZ_SMKB01000309.1, read as the reverse complement.
GCACGACCTCTCGCGGCCGCTTCGGCGGTGGGCGCGGACGAGCGTTCGGAGGTCCTTGATCTCAAGTCAGGTTGAGGTTGCAGGGTGGGGGCGAGGTTGTGCCTTCATCCGACAAGAGGAGCGTGCGCGTGAGCGCGGATTCCGGCTTTTATTCGATCATCGACTACACCGTCGACGGCCCCGGGACGCAGCGGGAGCTGGTGGAGGCGTTCGCGGAGATCCAGGAGCGCTGGGTGCGGTTCTATCCGGGCTACCGGTCCGCCCGGTTCCACGTGAGCCTGGACGGCACCCGGGTTTACAACATCGTCCACTGGGACAGCGAGGCCGACTACCGCCACTTCGAGACGACCTCCGACACCGAGGGCCGGATGGCCGCGATCAAGCGGGCGCTTGAGGGACTGTCCGGCAAGGCCGAAGCGCGGATGAGCGGATTGCCGCACTATGCGGTCGTACGCGAGGTGGGCCCCGGTCCCCGGCGGGACGACTCGTGACCCGCACTACGCCCGAACCGATCCCCCCGAGGGCCGACGTCTACTTCGACGTGCTGTGCCCGTGGAGCTTCATCGCGAAGAGGCGTCTGGAGAAGGCCCTATCCACGCTCCCCCACGCCGACCGGGTGGAGATCGTCTGGCGGAGCTTCGAACTGTCCCCTCAGAGCCGAAAGACGCCGGGCCCAACGGCGGCCGAGGAGATGACCGAGTGGTGGGGCGACCGGACGGCCGCCCGTATCGACCTGATCCGACGCCTCGGCGCCGCCGAGGGACTGGAACTCAACCTGCACAAGGCCCGCCCCGTCGACACCTTCGACGCCCACCGCCTCTTCCACTTGGCCACGGCTCACGGCAGGTCCGACCACATGCTGGAACACCTGCTGACCGCCTACCACACCGACGGCCTGAACATCGCCGACCCCCGCGTCCTGGAACACCTGGGTACAAGGGCCGGCCTGGAACTCGACCACGTCCGCGCACTCCTGCCCGGGACGCTTTCGCCAACGCGGTCCGGGCCGATGAGGAGAGCGCCGCCGAACGCGGCGTCACCGGCGTCCCCTCCCTGGTGCTCGGCACCCGACCCCCGGTCTCAGCCGTCCAGCCCCCGGAGGAACTGTCCCGCCTACTGGAACGCCGCATGACCGATCCGCCCGGTGCCCCGGCCCTGTCCGACCGCCCCGGCTGACACCGATCAGCCTTCCGCCGCCCCGATAGCGCAGCGAGCCACCGAGGCGGGACGGAGCGATGCAGCGATCACACCCGCCCCCACCAAGGGAGGGCCGCCAGGCCCGGCGACACCGGAAGACACGCGACAACCCCAGCCACCGCCGCAACCCCGCAACAACCCCAAACGCCTGCGATCGCGTCCGAAGGCAGGTTCCGAGCCTGCGAGGAACCTGATCGCGCAGCGAGCCCCCAGGGCGAGACGGAGCGATGCAGCGATCGCGCCGCAGTTCCCGCCGAAGGAAGGCGCCCTAGCGCCTGACGCCAAGGGAACTGCTAAGCAGTAGGAACGATGTCGGGGGCGCCTCGGCGGTGGGCGTCGGCTTCCTGGTCGTCTTCCTGGGTTTGGGAGGCGCGTTCGGCTTCTACGCGCTTGCGGTAGTACTCGATCTCGCGGTCGCGTTGCTTCTTGGACCAGCCGAGGACGGGCGCCATGAGGTCGGCGGCCTCCTGGGCGACGCCGATGCCGCGGTCCCAGGTCTCGATGGAGATGCGGGTGCGGCGGGCGAGGACGTCGTTGAGGTGGCGGGCGCCCTCGTGGGTGGCGGCGTAGACGACCTCGGCGCGGAGGTAGTCGTCGGCGCCGGGGAGGGGTTTGGCCAGGTCGGGCTTGTCGGAGATCAGTTCGAGGAGGTCGTCCACGAGGGTGCCGTAGCGGCGCAGGAGGTGCTCGATGCGGGCGACGTGGAGGCCGGAGCGGGACGCGAGGCGGTGGCGGGCGTTCCACATGGCCTGGAAGCCGTCGCCGCCGACGAGGGGGATGCGGTCGGTGCAGGATTCGGGGATCTTGCCGTCGAGGCCGTGGGCGACGGCGTCGATGGCGTCCTTGGCCATGACGCGGTAGGTGGTGTACTTGCCCCCCGCGACGAGGACGAGCCCGGGGACGGGGTGCGCGACGACGTGTTCGCGGGAGAGTTTGGAGGTCTCCTCGGTCTCGCCGGTGAGGAGGGGGCGCAGGCCGGCGTAGACACCCTCCACGTCGTCGTGGGTGAGGGGGGTGGTGAGGACCCGGTTGACCTGGTCCAGGACGTATTCGATGTCGGCCTGGGATGCGGCGGGGTGGGCCTTGTCGAGGTCCCAGGCGGTGTCGGTGGTGCCGATGATCCAGTGCCGGCCCCACGGGATCACGAACAGGACGGACTTCTCGGTGCGCAGGAGGATCCCCGTCGCGGAGTGGATGCGGTCCTTGGGGACGACGAGGTGGATGCCCTTGGAGGACTTCACGTGGATCTGCCCGCGTCCGCCGACGAGTTCCTGGATGTCGTCCGTCCAGACGCCGGTGGCGTTGACGACCTGCTTGGCGCGGACCTCGCTGGTCGTGTTGCCCTCCAGGTCGCGGATGCGCAGCCCGGTGACGCGTTCGCCCTCGCGCAGGAAGCCGATGCACTGGGTGCGGGACGCGATCTGCGCGCCGTACTCGGCGGCGGTCCGCAGCGCCATCATCACGAAGCGGGCGTCGTCGACCTGCGCGTCCCACAGCTGGATGGCGCCGGTGAAGGAGGCCTTGCGCAGGGACGGCGCCAGCCGCAGCGCACCGCGCCGGGTGAGGTGGCGGTGGTGCGGGACGCCGCGCGTGCTGCCCATCTGGAACGCGAGCGCGTCGTAGAGCGCCACGCCGGCGCCGATGTACGCGCGTTCCCACACGCGGTGCGTCGTCGGCAGCAGGAACGGGACGGGCCGCACCAGGTGCGGGGCGATCTGCTGGAGCAGGAGCCCGCGTTCGGTCAGCGCCTCGCGGACAAGGTCGAAGTTGTACTGCTCCAGGTAGCGCAGCCCGCCGTGGATCAGCTTGGACGAGCGCGATGACGTCCCGGACGCGAAGTCGCGCGCCTCGACCACCGCCACCGACAGGCCCCGGGTGGCCGCGTCGAGCGCGGCGCCCGCACCGACGATGCCGCCTCCGACGACGACGACGTCGAACTCCTCGCGGGCCATCCGGTCGAGCGCCGCGGCCCGCTCGGCCGGACCCAGCCGGGAGCTGCCCAGGCCCGTCACAGGTGATCCCGTCATCGCGTTCCCCCCACAGCGGTTGCGTTGTCCGAGCTTTCCTACCCAAGAGTAGGGACGCGTCCACCCCGCGAACGCCCCGATTCCGCAAGGGACGGCGCACGGTGACGGATCTCATCCCGGGCCGCGGAGGCCCGGGAGGCACGAGATCGCTCAGTCGGTGGAGTGGCGGGGAGCCACGACCACCTGTACCCGCTGGAACTCCTTCAGCTCCGTGTACCCGGACGTGGCCATCGCGCGGCGCAGGGCACCGATCAGGTTCATCGATCCGTCCGCGACATGGGACGGGCCGTGAAGGATCTGCTCCATCGTCCCGATCGTCCCGAGCTCGATGCGGGTGCCGCGGGGGACGTCGCCGTGGTGGGCCTCGCTGCCCCAGTGGTAGCCGCGTCCCGGCGCCTCGGTGGACCGGGCGAACGGCGAGCCGACCATGACGGCGTCGGAGCCGCAGGCGAACGCCTTGGCGATGTCGCCGCTGTTGACCATGCCGCCGTCCGCGATCACGTGGACGTAGCGTCCGCCGGACTCGTCCAGGTAGTCGCGGCGGGCGGCGGCCACGTCCGCGACGGCGGTCGCCATCGGCACCGCGACGCCGAGGACGGTCCGCGTGGTGTGCCCGGAGCCGCCGCCGAACCCGACCAGGACGCCCGCCGCGCCGGTCCGCATCAGGTGCAGCGCGGCCGTGTAGGTGGAGCAGCCGCCGACGATGACGGGGACGTCCAGGTCGTAGATGAACTGCTTGAGGTTCAGCGGCTCGGCGCGCCCCGACACGTGCTCGGCGGACACGGTGGTGCCGCGGATGACGAACAGGTCGACGCCCGCGTCGATGACGGCCTTGTGGAACTGCGCGGTGCGCTGCGGCGACAGCCGAGCCGCCACGGTGACGCCCGCCTCGCGGACCTCCCGGATCCGGCGGCCGATCAGCTCCTCCTTGATCGGCTCGGTGTAGATCTCCTGGAGCCGCTGCGTGGCGCGCACCTCGTCCAGCGAGGCGATCTCGGCGAGCAGCGACTCGGGGTTCTCGTAGCGCGTCCACAGCCCTTCGAGGTCGAGGACGGCGAGACCGCCGAGCCGCCCCACGGCGATCGCGGTCGCCGGGCTGACCACGCTGTCCATCGGCGCGACCACCAGCGGCATCTCGAAGCGGTAGGCGTCGATCTGCCAGGCGACGCTGACCTCCTCGGGATCGCGCGTCCGGCGGGACGGCACGATGCCGATGTCGTCGAAGGCGTACGCCCGGCGGCCGCTCTTGCCACGGCCGATCTCCACCTCAGCAGCCACTGCGCCCTTCCTCTACGTCACCCGACTCTCACCAACCGGTGAGGCCGGGCCACCGTGCTCAGCGTCCCCGCCCGCTGCGAGAACAAGCCCAGAAGAGCTTACGTCAGCTCCCCGCACCCCCCGCACCGAGTGGGACGCGAATGGGAGTGGTTCGGGCGGTCGGGCGGGTTTGGGAGCGCCGGCGCGGGTCGGTGCAGAGTGGTCTGGTGGTGGGTTAGTGGCGGCCCTGGTAGTTGGGGGCCTCTACGGTCATCTGGATGTCGTGGGGGTGGCTTTCGCGGAGGCCGGCGGGGCTGATGCGCATGAGGCGGCCGCGTTCTTGCAGTTCGGGGATCGTGCGGGTGCCCGCGTACCACATGGACTGGTGCAGGCCGCCGATGAGCTGGTGCGCGACGTTGGCGAGGGGGCCGCGGTAGGGGACCTGGCCCTCGACGCCCTCGGGGATCAGCTTCTCCTCGCTGTTGACGTCGGCCTGGGCGTAGCGGTCCTTGGAGTAGGAGGCGCCGCGTTCGCGGTTGCGCATCGCGCCGAGGGAGCCCATGCCGCGGTACGACTTGTACTGCTTGCCGTGGACGAAGATCAGCTCGCCGGGGGACTCCTCGACGCCGGCGAGCAGGCTGCCGAGCATGACCGTGTCGGCGCCCGCGACCAGGGCCTTGGCGATGTCGCCCGAGTACTGCAGGCCGCCGTCGCCGATCACCGGGACGCCGGCCTCCTTCGCGGCGCGGGCGGCCTCGGAGATCGCGGTGATCTGCGGGACGCCGACGCCGGCGACGATGCGGGTGGTACAGATCGAGCCGGGTCCGACGCCGACCTTGACCGCGTCGGCGCCCGCGTCCGCCAGGAGTTTCGCGCCCGCGTAGGTGGCGACGTTGCCGCCGACGACCTCGACCGGGGCGTTGTTCTTGATCACGGCGATCGCGTCGGCGACGCCCTTGGAGTGGCCGTGCGCGGTGTCCACGATGATCACGTCGGTGCCGGCCTCGATGAGGGCCTTGGCGCGGCGGATCGCGTCCTCGCCGACGCCGACGGCCGCGGCGACGAGCAGCCGGCCGTCCGCGTCCTTGGTGGAGTGGGGGTACTGCTCGCTCTTCGTGAAGTCCTTGGTGGTGATCAGGCCCTTGAGGCGGCCGTCGGCGTCCACGAGCGGGAGTTTCTCGACCTTGTTGCCCGCGAGCAGCCGGAACGCCTCGTCGCGGGTCACGTCGACCGGGGCCGTGATCAGCGGCATCGGCGTCATGACCTCGCGGACCGGACGGGACAGGTCGGTCTCGAAGCGCATGTCCCGGTTGGTGACGATGCCGACCAGCACGCCCCGCACGTCGGTGACCGGCACGCCGGAGATCCGGTAGTGGGAGCAGAGGTCCTCGACGTCGGCGAGCGTCGCGTCCGGGAGGCAGGTCACCGGGTTGGTGATCATCCCGGCCTCGGAGCGCTTGACCCGGTCGGCCTCCTCGGCCTGCTCCTCGATCGACATGTTGCGGTGCAGGACGCCGATGCCGCCCTGCCGCGCCATGGCGACCGCCGTGCGGGCCTCGGTCACCGTGTCCATCGCCGCCGAGACGAGGGGGATCCGCAGCGAGATCCGGCGGGTCAGCCGGGAGGTGGTGTCGGCCTCGCCGGGCTGCATGTCGGAGTAGCCCGGCAGCAGCAGCACGTCGTCGAAGGTCAGCCCCTGCGGGAGGAACTTGTCGGGCTCGGCGGCGGGGTTCATGACTACCTTCCCGTAGTGGTGGAGCATCGGGCCAGGTCACGGCGACCCTGTTTCCATGGTAGGGCGTGGGTCCGCGCCGCGACCGGTTGTTGCGCACGCCGGTCAAGTGGTCTTCGTGACACCAAAGAACAATCACGGCAAGGTCCGCATTCCCACTTTGCGTGTTCGTTCGCGCACGGAGGAAGACCGGGGGTGCACCTCACAGGCGGTCAAGCAGTAGCGTGGTAGGCGTGCACGACGACGCTCCGCTCGACCCGTTCGCCGGAGACCCGGAGGACCCGGCGGCGGCACTCGGCGACCCCGGGGACGAGGCCGCTCCGCTCAGCGTGACGGAGCGCGAGGACGTGCTGGCCGACCTCGCCGACCTGGAGGTCTTCCGCGCCCTGCTGGAGCCGCTCGGGGTGCGGGGCCTCACCGTCGACTGCGGCGACTGCGGCAAGCTCCACTACATCGACTGGGAGCTCCTGCACGGCAACCTGCGCCACCTGCTGGACCAGGGGCTCCCCCGCGTCCACGAGCCCGCCCTGGCGCCCGACCCCGTCGACTACGTGAGCTGGGAGTACGCCCGCGGCTACGTCGACGGCGTCATCGACAGCGAAGAGGGCCACGACGAGAACTGACCCGGCGCTTCCCGGCTGACGGGGAGCGAGGCCGGATCCGGCCGCCGCTTCGGCTCTCGACGCAGGGCCTTCCACTGCCGGATGCGTCAGTCGTAATAGCGGCGGTGGGGGTCCTTGTCGGAGTGGCGCCTTCTGTCTTCGTCCTTCTGCAGGTCCCGGCGGCGCTCAGGGGTGGGTGACTCGGTCTCGGAGGCCGGACCCGAGACGGTCGTGGCCGGATAGTCCGGGTAGGGCGAGCGCGGGCCGAACGGGAACGGGTAGCGGGTGCGCGGCCTGTCGCTCTCCCGCTTCTCGGGAGTATCGGCCGGGGTGGGGGGCGGCGTGGCGCGTTCGGGCTC
>NZ_SMKB01000308.1:0-7395 GCF_004348575.1 Actinomadura sp. 7K534 | reverse complement strand
TAAGAGCCAGCACCCACCCCACGCTACGCCGCCCCACCTCGTGGACAGCCTCAAGAATCCTTGGCCCGGGCGAGCGTCCAACCGAGACGGGCGGTCGATCGCCGTCCATCACAGGCCGCGGCCGGCCGTGAGCGCCGACTTATCCACAGGTTCGGGTTTTGCTGTTCCGGCTTCTCGTCGGGTTCGAGAATCCGGAGGGTCGAATCGAGGAGGGCGGGATGTCAGGTGATCTCGATGATCGGGAGCCGGAGTGCGGCGGGGGCGTCGGCGGGCACGGCCGGCTTCTTCGGCGGTACGGGCGCAACGCGGCGGTACGGGTCGCCCAGCGCGGGGCGCGGGTCGTCCTCCGAGTGGTTCGGCCAGAACGACATCGCCCGCTCGGCCTGGGCGGTGATGGTCAGGGACGGGTTGACGCCCAGGTTGGCGGACACCGCGGAGCCGTCCACGACGTGCAGCCCGGGGTGCCCGTAGACGCGGTGGTAGGCGTCGATGACGCCGGTCTCGGGCGAGTCCCCGATGGCGCAGCCGCCGAGGAAGTGCGCGGTCAGCGGGATGTCGAACAGGTCGCCCCAGGCGCCGCCGGGCATCCCGCCGATCTCCTCGGCGATCAGGCGCGTCGCCTCGTGGCCCTCGGGGATCCACGTCGGGTTGGACTCGCCGTGCCCGGCCTCCGCGCGGACTTCCCAGCCGAACGGGCCCTTCTTCGGGCGCAGGGTGATCGAGTTGTCGCGGGTCTGCATGACCAGCGCGATCACCGTCCGCTCGGACCAGCGCCGCAGGTCGAGCAGCTGCACCAGGTCACGGGGGCGGCGGACGACCTCCCGCGCGAACTTCAGGACGCGGGGCGTGTGCTTCTCCCCCGGCCGGTCGCCGTCCACCAGGAGGGTCTGCAGCAGGGCGAGGAGGTTCGAGCCGCGGCCGTAGCGCACCGGTTCGATGTGCGTGTCCGGGGCCGGGTGGAACGAGGACGTGATCGCGACACCCTGGGAGAAGTCCGGGCCGGGCCGCCCGTTGCGGCGGCCGCCGCCGAGGATCGCCTCGGAGTTGGTGCGGGTCAGCGCCCCGAGCCGGTCCGACAGGCGCGGAAGCACGCCGGTCGACTTGAGCTTGTGCAGCAGCTTCTGCGTGCCGTACGTGCCCGCGGCGAAGACGACCTGCCCGGTGGTGAACGTCTTGCGGTTGCGGCCGAACGAGCCGGTCCGGACGATCTCGACCTCGTAGCCCCCGTCCGCCAGGGGCCTGACCGTGGTGACGCGGCTGAGCGGCATCACCCGGGCGCCCGCCTTCTCGGCCAGGTAGAGGTAGTTCTCCGTGAGCATGTTCTTCGCGCCGTGGCGGCAGCCCACCATGCACTCGCCGCACTCCATGCAGCCGCGGCGGCGCGGTCCCGTCCCGCCGAAGTACGGGTCGGCGCTCTCGATCCCGGCCCCGCGGCCGAAGTAGACGCCGACGGGGGTCTTGACGAAGGTGTCACCGACGCCCATCCGGTCGGCGACCTTCTTCATGACCTCGTCGGCCGCGGTCGTCGTGGTGTTCTGGACGACGCCCAGCATCCGCTTGGCCTGCTCGTAGTAGGGCGCGAGCTCGTCCTGCCAGTCGGTGATGTGCGCCCACTGCCGGTCCTTGAAGAACGGCTCCGGCGGGACGTAGAGGGTGTTGGCGTAGTTCAGCGACCCTCCGCCGACGCCCGCACCCGCAAGCACCATCACCCGGCTGGACTTGGCACCGCGGATGAGGTGCATCCGCTGGATGCCGGTGAGACCGAGCGCCGGCGCCCACAGGTACCGCGCGACGCGCCAGTTCGTCTTCGGCAGTTCCGGATACCTGGACCCGGGCGCACCGGACGGGTTCGTGTCGAAACGGCGCCCCGCCTCGATCACCCCGACCCGGTAGCCCTTCTCGCTCAGCCGCAGCGCCGACACGCTGCCGCCGAACCCGGACCCGACGACGAGCACGTCGAAGTCATGCTTCACGGGCGTTCCCTACTTGATCCGGAGCTTCTTCATCACCTTGATGCCGTTCGCCATGAACGCGGCGAACCGGTCGTAGTCGAGGGAGCCCGGAGGTTCGAGGTCCATGAAGTGCTGGCTCGCGACGGTCTGCACCTCGGTGAACTTCAGCAGGCCCTCGGACCCGTGGCGGCGCCCCACCCCGGACTGCTTCATCCCACCCATCGGGGAGTCGTACGAGGCGTACGCGGCGCCGTACCCGTCGTTGATGTTCACGGTCCCCGCCTGGATGCGGGCGGCGAGACGGCGGCCCTTCGACGGGCTCTTCGTCCACACCGACGCGTTCAGCCCGTACTGGGTGTCGTTGGCGCGGGCGACGACCTCGTCCTCGTCGCGGTACCGGTAGATCGAGACGACCGGGCCGAACGTCTCGTTCGCGCACAGGTCCATGCCTTCGCCGACGTCCGTGAGGATCGTCGGCTCGTAGAACAGCGGCCCGATGTCCGGCCGGGCCTTGCCGCCGGCGAGGACGGTCGCGCCCTCCTTGACGGCCTGGTCGACGTGCCGGGTCACCGCCTCCAGCTGCCGCGGGTACGTCAGCGACCCCATCTCGGCCCCGAAGTCGAGGCCGGTGCCGAGCTTCATGCCCTTGACGGCCTCGACGAACCGGGGGACGAACCGGTCGTAGACGTCATCGTGCACGTACATCCGCTCGATCGAGATGCACAGCTGCCCGGCGTTGGTGAAGCACGCGCGGACGGCGCCCCGGACGGTCCGCTCGACGTCCGCGTCCGGCATGACGATCATCGGGTTCTTGCCGCCGAGTTCCAGCGAGTACGCCACCAGCCGCGGCGCGACCCGCTCCGCGATGGCCTTGCCGCCGCGCGTCGACCCGGTGAAGGAGACGTAGTCGGCCTCGTCCAGCAGCGGGTCACCGATCTCGGCCGGGTCGCCCACCACGATCTGCCATACGTCACGCGGCAGGCCGAGCTCGACCAGCAGGTCCAGCACCCACAGGCTCGACAGGCACGTCTGGGTGTCCGGCTTGTGGATCACCGCGTTGCCCGCCATCAGCGCGGGCGCGATGTCGCTGGCGCCGAGCGCGAACGGGTAGTTCCACGGCGCGATCAGCGCGACGACGCCCTTCGGGTGCCGCAGCTCCTGGACGCGCGTGACGCCCGGCATCATGCCCTGCCTGCGCCGCGGCTTCAGCAGCTTCGGGGCCCGCCGGGCGTAGTACAGCGAGCACAGCGCCACGTCGAGGAACTCCTCCAGCGCGTGGCGGCGTGCCTTGCCGGTCTCCAGCTGGATGACGTCGAGGATCTCCTCGCGCCGGTCGACCAGGGCGTCCGCGAGCCGCAGGAACGGCTTGACCCGCTCCCGCACGGGCAGCCGCGCCCAGGCCCGCTGCGCCTCCCGCGCCCGCCGGTGCGCCTCGCGGACGTCACCCGCGCCGGAGATGGGGACGGTCGCGAGGGGCTCTCCGGTGAACGGGCTGGGGATCGTGGCCGTGTCGGCGCCGCCCGAGACGACGTGCGAGGCCAGCCGGTCGATCAGATTCTGGGGGAGCTCGTGCTCTGCCGCGCCTTTGGTAGGGACCGTCGGGGATGCCATGCACGCAGGGTATGACCCCCCGGCCACTTTTGACTACCCGCAAGTAACGAGCGGTCAGGGCGTTTTGTGACACTCCTCCCGCCCTGCCGTCCACGACCCGCCAGGGGACCGTTCCAACCTGCACGGACTTACGCAACCGGATGAATGACCATGTCCGGCCGGTGTATCCCGGAAGGAAGGGGAGAATCGCGGCGCGCGACCCGCCGCCGGGGCGTCCGCTGCCGCGCGCCCGGCCACGGGAAGCCGTCCCACTCGGGAGGGGAACACATGACGGACACCTGCGGCGAGGACACACACCGGCCGTACGGCGGCGGCACCCGGGCACGCCCGGGCCGCCGCGAGCAGACCCGCTCCGCGCTGCTCACCGCCGCCGAGCGGCTCTGGGCCGAACGCGGCATCCACGGCGCCTCGCTGGACGACATCGCCGCGGCCGCCGGCCTCACCAAGGGCGCCGTCTACTCCAACTTCGCCGGCAAGACCGACCTGTTACTCGCCCTGATGGAGCGCTTCACCGCCGACCGCAACACAGACGTCTGCGAGGAACTCCGCGCCGCCGAGGAGGACACCGACCACACCGGCCGCTCCTCTCCCCGCCACGACACCGACGACCGCCCCCGCCGCCTGGCGCTGCTCCTGGTCGAATTCTGGCTCTACGGGATGCGCGACTACGCCGCCGGCTGGCGCATAGCCGACTGGTACGCCGAACGCCGCGCCCAAATGGCCAGCGAACTGGACCCCACAGACGAAATAGCCCCCGACGACCGAGCAACCCTGACCCTGGCCTTGGACATGGGCCTGGCCCTACAACACCTCCTAGACCCAACCCGAGTCAGAACCGACCTCTATAAAACCGGCAAAACCCTAATCCTCCACAGTTCCCCCTAATACTCCAGCCGCATTGGAGATTTCGGTCCGATCGAGGCCGGGACGTGAGACGGCCACCGCTGCGATCGTGCGGGGCGTCCAACCAGACGATCGCCGGTGGCCGTGCCGCCTACTCGCAGAGAGATCACGGGTTAGGGCCGCACAGGGCTGTGGGAAGGGCTTCCGCCATGGCGTCATCCAGGGCCGGTCCGCCACCCGGGTTGAGGTTGACCATGACGGTGGCCTGCCTGCCGTCCATGGTGGCGCCCGTGCGGACGCTGAAGCCGAGCATGTCACCGTCGTGTCCCCAGAACCCGTCACCGCAGGTGGGGGACTCCTTGGCGGGAAGCCACCGCAGCCCCAGGCCGTACTTGGACCCCGATGCGCTTCCCGTGGGGCGGCCGTCCAGCATCTCCCGCAGTTGCGCCGGCATCAGCAGGCGTCCGCGCAGCAGCGCCGCCAGGAAGCGGTTGAGGTCGGAGGCGCTGGAGATCATGCCGCCTGCGGCTCCGGCGACGGTCGGGTTGAGGCGCGTGATGTCCACCAGGTCGGACTCGGGCCGGACGTACCCTCGGGGGTGCGGTCCGGGGATGCCGGGTGCGTCGCCCGGCACGAAGGTGTCGTGCAGCCCGAGCGGGACGATCACGCGCCGATGGATCTCCCCGCGGTAGGAGCGTCCGGTCACACTCTCGATGATCATTCCGGCGAGCAGGTAGTTGGTGTTGGAGTAGCCCCAGTTCTCGCCCGGGTCGAACTCGCGGGGGTGCGGGAGGGCGATGTCCACCAGTTCCCGCGCCTCCCAGTGCCGGAGCGGGTCGTCGAGGACCTCCATCGGGGACAGGTGGTCCAGGACGTCCGGCAGTCCGCTGGTGTGCTGGAGCAGCTGTCGGACGGTGATCTCCCGCCCGTCGTTGCCGGCGCCGCGCACCACCCCGGGCAGGTACCGCTCCACCGGGGCGTCCAGCTCGATCCGCCCTTCACCTGCGAGCTGGAGCACCACGGTGGCCGTGAACGGCTTGGTCGCGCTGCCGATCCGGAAGCGGCTGCGGGGATGCACCGGTGCGCCGGTCCGGATGTCGGCGACGCCACCGGTGGCCACGAGACGGCCGTCCCGGTCGTTGGCCTCAGCGAGCGCCCCAGGAGCCCCGTCCGGCCCGGCGAGCTGCTCCACCACCGGCCGCAGCCGGTCGAGGCGGCTCACCTCCGCCGGGTCGGCCGCCGCCGGGGTGGCCGCCGCCGGGGTGGCCGCCGCCGGGGTGGCCGCGGCCGCCACCGTCAAGGCCAGGACCGCCGTCACCGCACGGCGGAACACCGTGTTTCCTGTGATCATGAACAGCCACGGTAGGTTTCGGCGAACCGACCGCACATCCATCCCGTGAGCCATCCATGCCATCACTCCCAGAGGGAAGCGAAGTGTGAAGCGGAGGCTCTCGAGTATCGGCCCCGCGCGGGCGGCCGGAGGTCACGCCCGTGTGCACCGTCTCGCCATGCACGCGGCACGGGGTGACTGCCGACTCGAAAACCGGTGTGAGGACGTGGTCTCCCCACTAGGAAGCGTTCGTTGCCGCTGAGGCGGACACCTGTCGCTACCGGGCAAGCTCCCCGCGCTTCACCCGCTCCAGCAACCCGGCGAACGCCTCCCGCCCGAACGCCAGCCGCCCCCCGTCCGGGTCCTTGGAGTCCCGCACCCACACCCGGCTCCCCGACTCCGCCAACTCCACACACGCGGGATCGCTATCACCGCCGCTGTGGGAGCTCGTACGCCACTCGATCATCCGCATATGCCCTCATCGCCCGCTCGATCAAGCCCCGGGAGTCGTCCTTCGACAGCGCCACAGCACCGATCTGGGCGAATCGAATCGAGAGCGCGGCGATCTCATCTCCGCCTTCGATAAGCCGTCCGCCGAGCTGCGCACCGACGTACGCCACTTCCCGGGAGCCTACTCGGAGTATCTGGATCGCCCCATCATGCCCGGGATGTCGTCCTGCCGAGCGGGGAACGATACGAACGGCCGCTCTCGGCAACCTACCGACTTCGATGAGGTAGGCGAGTTGTTCCTCCATCACCTCGGGGCCTCCGACCTGGCATTCCAACGCCTCCTGGTCCAGCAGAACCCAGAGGTAGGGCGGCTCGTCCTTGGCGAGGACCTCCTGGCGCTTCAGACGCGCCTCTACCTCCTTTGAGATGTCCATCCTCTGATCGCCGTCCGCGACCAGAGCACGCGTGTACGCCTCGGTCTGCAACAGGGCGGGGACGGTCTTGCCGTGGTAGACCTCGATGTTCGTGGCCCCACGTTCGTACTGGAGGTACTGCTTGTACCAGTCGGGGTCATGGCCACTACAGGCGAACATGAAGAGCCGCTCGAAGTGACCACCCGTGTTCCATGCCTGATCGAGGCGCTTCATGTAGACGTCGCGCGGTCGCAGACGCCCCGCTTCCCAGTTGGATACGGTCGCGCGGGTCACGTGGACGATCAGCGCGGTCTGAGCGAGCGAGAGACCTCGCTGCGTCCGGTAGAACCACAGGTCAAAGGCCAGCCAGGCCCACAGCGAGGACGCCGGGTCGATCGACTCTCGAACACTCATGGCCCCTCCACAGGTGTATCGCACCTTTCGAGAATCACTTCAGGTTAAAGCTCAAACACCCAGAGTGAGGACACAATCCGCGAACGGAGGATGGTCCTCAATGAATGATCTTGAAGTGGGCACGTCGGCGCCCGGGGTGCCCGAGGTGCGCCTCACGTTGCTCGCCGTGCCGTCGACCGTCGTCCTGGCCCGGGAGCTCGTCCGCTACGCATTGACGAACTGGGGCTTCGGCCGGGAGGTGATCAACGACTCGACCCTCGTCATGAGCGAGATCGTGACCAACGCCATCACGGCGGCCCCCGGCCACCAGCTCCGCGTCCGCTGCGCCCTGGACGAAGGGGCGCCGCTCCTGGAGTGCTGGGACCCCTCCCCCGAACTCCCG
>NZ_SMKB01000307.1:0-7472 GCF_004348575.1 Actinomadura sp. 7K534 | reverse complement strand
GGTACCGGGGGAATCGGGGGAGGAGCACGGATGGAGCGCGAAGCCCGCGCCTTCTGGATCCGGTCGCCCGGTAAGGGGGAGATCCGCGACGTCGCCCTGCCGGAGCCGGGGCCCGGCGAGGTGCTGGTCCGGACGGTGTGCTCCGGGGTGAGCCGGGGGACGGAGTCGATCGTCTTCCGCGGGGCAGTCCCGCCGAACCAGCACGCGATCATGCGGGCGCCGTTCCAGGACGGGGCGTTCCCCGGCCCGGTCAAGTACGGCTACCTGAACGTCGGCGCGGTCGAGCACGGCCCGCCGGAACTGCTCGGCCGCACGGTCTTCTGCCTCTACCCGCACCAGACCCGGTACGTCGTCCCGGCGAGCGCGGTCACCCCCGTCCCCGCCGAGGTGCCGCCGGGGCGCGCCATCCTCGCCGGGACCGTGGAGACCGCCGTGAACGCACTGTGGGACGCGGCGCCGCTGGTCGGCGACCGCGTCGCGGTGGTCGGCGCCGGGATGGTCGGCTGCTCGGTCGCCGGGGTCCTCGCCGGGTTCCCGGGCTGCGACGTCCAGCTCGTCGACACCGATCCCTCCCGCGCGGACGTCGCGCGGGCGCTGGGCGTCGGCTTCGCGGCGCCCGAGGACGCGGCGGGCGGCTGCGACCTGGTCGTCCACGCGAGCGCCACCGAGGCCGGCCTGGCCAGGTCGCTGGAACTGCTCGCCCCGGACGGGGAGGTCGTGGAGCTGAGCTGGTACGGCGACCGGAGGATCAGCGTCCCGCTGGGCGAGTTCTTCCACTCGCGGCGGCTGACGATCCGCGGCAGCCAGGTCGGCGCCCTGCCCCCGGCGCGCCGGGCGCGGCGGACGTTCGCCGACCGGGTGGCGCTGGCGCTGCGGCTGCTCGCGAACCCCGCGTTCGACACGCTGGTCACGGGCGAGAGCCCGTTCGCGGACCTGCCGCGCGTCATGCCGCGGCTGGCGAGCGGTGAACTTCCCGCGCTCTGCCAGCGAATCACCTACTGAGTCTTTTGCGTTTCGAGTCCTTTGCATCCCGACCATCTGGAGGACGACCTTGTTCGGTATCACCGTCCGGGACCACGTCATGATCGCCCATAGTTTCCGCGGCGAGGTCTTCGGCCCGGCGCAGCGGCTGCACGGCGCGACGTACGTGGTGGACGCGACGTTCCGCCGCCCCGGCCTGGACCCGGACGGCATCGTCGTCGACATCGGGCTCGCCACCAGCGAGCTGGGCGAGGTCCTCGGCGGGCTGAACTACCGCAACCTGGACGAGGAGCCGGACTTCGCCGGGGTCAACACGTCGACGGAGTTCCTCGCCAAGGTCATCGCCGACCGGCTCGCCGACCGGGTCCACGCGGGCGCCCTCGGCGAGAATGCGCGCGGCCTCACCGGGATCACGGTGACGCTGAAAGAGTCGCACGTCGCCTGGGCCACTTACGAGCGCGCCCTATGAGCGCATCGCAGGAGATCTGCTTCGTCGTCCCGGGCGACATCGACGACCCGGACGTGCCGAGCGGCGGCAACCGCTACGACCGGCGGCTGAGCGACGCGCTGGCCGCGTCGGGCCGCACGGTCCGGGAGCTGGCGATGCCCGGGGCGTGGCCGCGCCCCGACGCGGCCGCGCGGGACGGTCTCGCCCGGTCCCTCGGCGGCCTGCCCGACGGGAGCGTCGTCCTGATGGACGGCCTCGTCGCGTGCGGCGTCCCCGGCATCGTGGTGCCGGAGGCGGCCCGGCTGCGGCTGGCCGTCCTCGTCCACCTCCCACTGGCGGACGAACCCGGCCAGGCCGACCTCAACGCGGGGGAGCGCGAGGTGCTGGAGGCGGCCGGGGCCGTGGTGGCGACCAGCCCGTGGGCGAAGGAGCACCTCACCGCCCACCACGGCCTGGAGGCGTCCCGCGTGCACGCCGTGACGCCCGGGACCGACCCGGCGTCGCTCGCGTCCGGCACCGACGGGACGACCCGCCTGCTGTCGGTGGCCTCGGTGACGCCGCGCAAGGGCCACGACGTCCTCGTGGAGGCCCTCGCCACCCTCGGGCACCTGCCGTGGCAGTGCGAGATCGTGGGGCCGCTGCGCCGCGACCCCGAGTACGTGACGCGGCTGCACCGGCTGATCGCCCGGCACGGCCTCGGCGACCGCGTCCACCTGGAGGGGCCGCTGACCGGCAAGCGGCTCGACGACGCCTACGCCGGGGCCGACCTCGTCATCCTCGCGTCCCGCGCGGAGACGTACGGGATGGTCGTGAGCGAGGCGCTCGCGCGGGGCATCCCGGTCATCGCGACGGCGGTCGACGGCGTGCCCGACACGCTCGGCTGGGACCCCACGGGCGCCGTCCCGGGCCTGCTCGTGCCGCCGGACGATCCGGGCGCGCTGGCCGCGTCGCTGCGCCGGTGGCTGGTGACGCCGGAGCTGCGGGGCCGGCTGCGCGCCGCCGCGCGGCTGCGCCGCGGCATGCTCCCGGGCTGGGACGACACCGCCCGCCGCATGGCCGTCGTCCTGTCCCGCCTGCGCAGGGAGGCGCGGTGAAGGAGGACACGGTGAACGAGGACACGGCGAAGGACGACACGGTGGGCTTCGATCCCTCCTGGCTGACGCTGCGGGAGGGCGCGGACGCCGTCGCCCGCGCCTCCGAGCTGCTGGACCCGCTCCGCGACGCGCTCCCGCCGGGCGAGCCGCTGGTCATCTGGGACCTCGGCTGCGGCACCGGCTCCC
This sequence comes from Actinomadura sp. 7K534, assembly GCF_004348575.1. NCBI lineage: Bacteria > Bacillati > Actinomycetota > Actinomycetes > Streptosporangiales > Thermomonosporaceae > Actinomadura > Actinomadura sp. 7K534. Next base: position 4,763 of record NZ_SMKB01000307.1, on the reverse strand, counting down.
TGGGCCGCTGGCTCTCGGGGCGGCTGCGCGGCCCGCAGCACTGGATCCTGCAGGACCACGACCCCGCGCTGCTCGACCTGGCCCGCGAGAACGCCTACGTCACCGCCGACGGGCTGCCCGCGACGATCGAGACCCGCAAGGGCGACCTCGCCTCGCTGCGCGCGTCCGACCTCGTCGGCGCGTCGCTCGTCACCGCGTCGGCGCTGCTGGACGTGCTGACCGCCGCCGAGGTCGAGTCCGTCGCCGCCGCCGTGGGCTGCCCGGCGCTGCTGACCCTGTCGGTCGTCGGGCGGGTCCGGCTGAACCCGCCCGACCCGCTCGACGGCGAGATCGCCGCCGCGTTCGACGCCCACCAGCGCCGCGACGGCCTCCTCGGACCCGACGCCGTCACCGCCGCCACCGAGGCGTTCGGGCGGCGCGGTGCCTCCGTGCGGACGCGCCCGAGCCCGTGGCGGCTCGGCCCCGGGCAGGCCGCGCTGACCGCCGAGTGGCTGCGCGGCTGGGTCGGCGCCGCCGTCGAGCAGCGTCCCGAGCTCGGACCGGCCGCGGACGACTACCTGCGCCGGCGGCTCGCCGAGTGCGCGGCGGGCGGGCTCACCGCCGAGGTCCACCACGTCGACCTGCTCGCCCTACCCGGGGGTACACCGTGAAGAAGCTCTGGCCCTGGCTGCGCCTGCTCATCGGGCTGGGCATCCTCGCCGCACTCCTGTGGTGGCACAGCACCGACGCGTTCGTCGACGCGCTCAAGGCCATCGACGCGGGCGCCATCGTCGTCGCGCTCGCCATCGGGCTGCTGACGACCGTGCTCAGCGCGGCCAGATGGTGCCTGGTCGCCCGGCGCCTGGGCCTGCCCCTGACCATGGCGGGGGCCGTGCCGGACTACTACAAGGCCCAGTTCCTCAACGCGGTACTGCCCGCCGGTGTGCTCGGGGACGTCCACCGCGCGGTGAGCCACGGCCACCGGTCCGGTGACGTCGGCCGCGGGGTGCGGGCGGTGCTCCTCGAACGGGTCACGGGACAGGTCGTCCCAGTGCTCGTGGGCCTCGTCGTCCTGTTCACCCAGCCGGCCGTGCTGTCGGCGATGGCCCCGGCCATGACGCCCGCCCTGGTCGTGATCGCGGTCGTCCTGAGCCTGCTGCTCGTCGTGGCCCGCCGCCGCAACCGCACCGGGCACCGGGGGGCGGTGGCGGCCATGTTCGCCGACACGCGCGCCGTCCTGGACATCTGGCCCGCCATCGTGGTCCTGTCCGTGGCGGCCCTGGCCGGGCACCTGGCGCTGTTCGTCGTCGCCGCCCGCCTCACCGGCTCCACGGCGCCGCTCGCCACCCTGGTGCCGCTGCTCCTGCTGGCGCTGCTCGTGATGGTGCTGCCGGTGAACGTCGGCGGCTGGGGGCCGCGCGAGGCCGTCCTCGCCGTCGCGTTCGGCGCCGCGGGGCTCGGGTCAGCGCAGGGACTGACCGTCTCCGTCGTGTACGGGGTGCTCACGTTCGTCGCGTGCCTGCCCGGCGCCGCCGCCCTGCTGCTGAAGCGCCGCGAGGCGGTCCCCGAAGGCCGCGACCAGGCTCCGCAGCGCGTCCCGGCCCTTGCCGGCGTCGGCCAGTGACGGCCGCCCGATGACGCCCGACGCGGTGTAGGCGGCCATCCCCGCCGTCAGCAGGTGCCGCCGGTCGCCGGCCAGGTGGTCGGCGGTCCGGTACCCGTCGCGGACGAGTTCCGGGTGGGCGTGCAGCAGGATCGAGGTCTCCAGCTCGCCGGCGTGCATGTCGTCGTCGTCGGAGGTCTCGACGCCGGCCGCCGCCCGCGCCTCGGCCCACTCGTCCAGGCCGGGGAACAGCGCCATGTCGCCGTGCGCCTCCTGGACGACGTTGCCCAGCACGTAGTTGCCCCCGTGCCCGTTCACCAGGACCAGCTTCGGCACCCCAGACCGGCGCAGCGACGCGGCCACGTCGCGGACCACGGCGTGCAGGGTCGCCGCCGAGATGCTCACCGTTCCCGGCCAGGCCGCGTGCTCGTGCGAGCAGGAGATCGTCACGGGCGGGAGCAGCCGCACCGGGTGCGCCGCGGCGATCTCCCGCGCGACCGTGCACGCGATCACCGTGTCGGTCGCGAGCGGCAGGAAGGGGCCGTGCTGCTCGTGGCTCCCGACCGGCAGCACCGCCACCGGGACGTCCGGAACCTCGGAACTCGTGTGCGTCGGCAACATGGCCCCAACTCTGCCGTACCGCCGGCGCCGCCGTGTCCGAGGGCGGCGGCCTCAGCCGTCGAGCAGTTCCCGGACGAGCGCGCCGACCTGGGCGGATTCGGTGAGGAATCCGTCGTGCCCGCTGGGCGACTCGATCACCCGCAGGCGGTCGGCGCCCGGGATCCCGGCGGCCAGCTCGGCCTGCTGCGCCGGCGGGTAGAGCCGGTCGGAGTCGACGCCGGCCACCAGCGTCCGGGCCGTCACCCGGCGCAGCGCCGCGGCCGTGCCGCCGCGGCCGCGGCCGGCGTCATGGCCGTTCATCGCCTCGGTGAGCACCACGTAGCTGCCCGCGTCGAAGCGCCGCACCAGCTTGTCGGCGTGGTGGTCGAGGTAGGACTCCACCTGGTAGCGGCCGGACCGCAGCGGGTCCTCGCCGTCCTGCGCGCGGCGGCCGAAGCGGGCCTGCAGCTCCGGCTCGCTGCGGTAGGTGATGTGCGCGAGCCGGCGGGCGGTGCCCAGCCCGGCGTGCGGCCCGTGCCCCGGGGCGGCGCCGTGGTAGTCGCCGCCGCGCCAGCCCGGGTCGGCGCGGATCGCGTGCAGCTGCACCGCGGCCATGGCGATCTGCTCGGCGCTCGCCGCGGCCGCGGTGGCGAGCAGCAGCAGCGCCCCGACCCGCTCCGGATACGACACCGCCCACTCCAGCGCCCGCATCCCGCCCATGGACCCGCCGGTCACCAGCGCCCACCGCTCGATTCCCAGCGCGTCGGCGAGCTGCGCCTCGGCCGTCACCATGTCGCGCTGTGTCAGGACGGGGAACGCCCCTCCCCAGGGCCTTCCGTCCGGCCGGGGCGAGGACGGCCCGGTACTGCCCTGGCAGCCGCCGAGCACGTTGGGGACGACGACGAACCAGCGGTCGGTGTCCAGGGGGCGGCCCGGCCCGACCAGCCCGTCCCACCAGCCGGGCGTGGGGTGCCCCGGCTCGGCGGGACCGGCGACGTGGCTGTCCCCGGTCAGCGCGTGCAGCACCAGCACGGCGTTGGAGGCGTCGGGGGCGAGCCGCCCCCACGTCTCATAGGCGAGCCGGACCCCGGGCAGGACACCGCCGATCTCCAGCGGAAGCGGCCGGTCGAGCGCCACCCAGCGCCGCCGGCCGGGCGGATCCCCCTCCCGCCAGGCCCCGGAGACCGGCGGGAGGGAGATCGGCGCGGTCTCCGGATCGGCGGTCAGAGCGCGCCCTTCGCCGCGCGGAACCCGGCCTCCAGGTCGGCCTTGAGGTCGCTGACGTTCTCGATGCCGACCGAGAGCCGCACCAGCCCGGGGGTGACGCCGGCCGCGGCGTGCTCCTCGGGCGTCAGCTGGCTGTGCGTGGTGGACGCCGGGTGGATGATCAGGCTGCGCACGTCGCCGATGTTGGCGAGGTGGCTGAACAGCTGGACGCCCTCCACGAAGCGCCGTCCCGCCTCGATGCCGCCGGGCAGCTCGAAGCTCACCATGGCGCCCGCGCCCTGCGGCAGGTAGCGCTGGGCGGCCTCATGCCACGGGCTGGACTGCAGCCCCGGATAGTGGACGGCCGACACCTCGTCGTGCCGCTCCAGCCACTCGGCCAGCTCCTTCGCGTTGGACGAGTGGCGCTCCATCCGCAGGCTGAGCGTCTCCACGCCCTGCAGCAGCAGGAACGCCGAGTGCGGGGAGATGGCGGGGCCGAGGTCGCGCAGCAGCTGCACCCGCATCTTGATGCCGTAGGCGCCCGGGCCCAGCGCCGGCCAGTAGCGCAGGCCGTTGTAGCTCGGGTCGGGCTCGTTGAAGTCGGGGAACCGCTCGGGGTGCGCGCCGAAGTCGAACGTGCCGCCGTCGACCACGATGCCCGCGATGGTGGTGCCGTGCCCGCCGAGGAACTTGGTCGCCGAGTGCACCACGATGTCGGCGCCGTGCTCCAGCGGGCGCACCAGGTACGGGGTCGCGACCGTGTTGTCGATGATCAGCGGGACGCCCGCCCCGTGCGCGACGTCGGCGACGCCGCGGATGTCCAGGACGTTGCCGCGCGGGTTGCCGATGCTCTCGGCGAACACCGCCTTGGTGTTCGGCCGGATCGCCGCCCGCCAGGCGTCGAGGTCGTCGGGGTCCTCCACGAGGGAGACCTCGATGCCGAACTTCGGCAGCGTGTGCCGGAACAGGTTGTGCGTCCCGCCGTAGATCGTGGCGGCGGAGACGATGTGGTCGCCGGCGCGCGCCAGGTTCCAGATCGCCATCGACTCCGCGGCCTGCCCCGAGGAGACCGCGAGGGCGCCGACCCCGCCCTCCAGCGCGGCGACGCGCTGCTCGAAGGCGTCCTGGGTCGGGTTCATGATGCGGGTGTAGATGTTGCCGGCCTCGGCGAGCGAGAACAGGTTCGAGGCGTGCTCGGTGTCGCGGAAGACGAAGGAGGTCGTCTGGTAGATCGGCACGGCCCGCGCCCCGGTGGCCGGGTCGGGCTGGGTGCCGGCGTGCACCTGCCTGGTCTCGAACGACCAGCCGGACTCGGCGGACGGGGCGTTCTCGGCGTGCTCACTCATGGGTCTCCTCGGGCTGTACGGGCCGGGCT
>NZ_SMKB01000306.1:0-7490 GCF_004348575.1 Actinomadura sp. 7K534 | reverse complement strand
TAAGAGACAGCCCCGACCTCCTCCTCCCGGCCCCCGCCGGTGACACGTTGACCGCCGACCACCGGTAGGCTGGTCCCCGCCGCACGGGGCCTTAGCTCAGTTGGTAGAGCACCGGCTTTGCAAGCCGGGTGTCAGGGGTTCGAATCCCCTAGGCTCCACCAGCCAAAGAGCCCAGGTCAGAACCGCAGTTCCGGCCTGGGCTCTCGCCTCTCAGGATCTCTTCTTCCGCTTCCGTGCCCGTTGCGTGCCCGATCGCTTCTTCCCCTTGAGTTCAGCCTTGGCCATGGCGCTCAGGGTGTCGGCGATCTCCCGGTGCCGCTCGTCCGTCGCGTGCAGGTAGATCATCGCCGCGCAGTAACTCGCATGGCCGGAGCAGGAGACTCGAGTGCCTCGGACATCCGGGTCGCAAGCTCCATGGGCGTCGCCGCTTCGAGGAGCACCCACCGCGCCGCCCATGGCAAGACAGCCCACCAACGCAACGTGTGGTGCCCGAACCAGACCGACGAGCCAGGGAACCGGCGTTGCAGGGTGACGACTGCTGCGGTCACATCGTCCGGTGCGTCCCCGGCCCACGGCATCACGGCCGGTGCCCCGGCGGGTAGGAGGCGGCCGGTTCGGTCATGAACGCGCTGATGCGGTCGGCGGCCACGTCCAGGTCCTTCACCGGGTGCAGGTTGTCCACCCGCCACCAGGAGACCACTCCTTTGCGGCGGTTCACCACGACATAGCCGACGACATCTTTGGTCGTCCCGCCGGGCCGGGTGATCGTCAGTCCGGGTATCGCGTCGCGCATCTGCACGCACAGGCCACGGGCGATCAAGGCCCGGCACAGGGCGCCCAACACGCGCAGTTCGGCGTCGCGGGACAGCGAAGGACTCATCACCTGTTCTCGCTTTCGTTGGAAGCAGAGCCGGAGGCGCGGGGCCAGGTCCGTCCCTCCCACACGCGTGACCTGCTGGGGGAAACGGGGGGCGATCACGCGACGGACCGTCCTCGCCGCGCCGCCGGCTCTGCCGTTCAATGCGCCATAGCCAGCACTCAGGCCAGCCGCACAGCGCTAGTCGAAGTGGTCGTTCGCCGAGCCGTTGAGCTGCCCGGCCTGTGCATTCACGAAGCGAGCGACCTTGCCCGCCGCGCCTGGCACGTCATCGACCGGGTGCTTGCTGTCGTCGCGTCGCCAGGTGAACGTTCGACCCGAGGCCGCGACGAACACCCACACGAACAGGCCCGGATTAGCCGTAGCCACCAGCAGCCCCGGCATCGCTTCATCCAGCCGGACGGCCAGGCCCAGACCCAGGAGGGAGGCCCGCAGATCAGCCAGAAGCCGCAACTCGACATCCCGCGCGTTCACGACTCCGCACCGTCCCGCCGACCGGACGCGCGACCCGACCCCAGGCAGTCAGGGCAGGAGTCGCGACGGCTGTCAGCCGGAACGCCCGCCACGTGCCCCGGCGTCAACGTCCGCCGCGCCACACGCCGCTTGAACCCGCGGCCCCTGCAAGAGGTGCAATCGCTCGCCATGACGACACCGTGCCAACAAGTCACGTTGCGTCACGACGCCATGATCATCTCGTCTCGCACATCAACGTCTTACAACCGTCTCGACTTTGTCTCGTCTTCGACGTCACGCCGCGCCTAGCCTGGTGAACGTCGCCCAGAGAGGACGGCCGGTGTCTCCCCAACCGATCCTGTTGCAAGTCGTGATCCGCCAGCACCGCCTACAGCGATACGGCATGTTCCAGGCCGCCTACAACGAGGCCGCCAAGAAGGTCTCGCCCGAGCTGGCGGGCACCGCACCGAGCCGCGCCCAGCTCCACCGCTGGACATCCGGGGAACTCAAACGCCTTCCCTACACGGATCACTGCCGGGTCCTGGAGGCGATGTTCCCCGAGTGGACGGCCGACGAGCTGTTCGCGCCATGCCCGTCTCACGTCCTGGCCGACGAGCCCGCCGCCCACACCCGCAGCGACGAGCGCGCCGACCTGGAGTCGACCGCCGACCGAGTCGGCCCGAACCCGTACGCCGACGTCACCGCCGTATTCGCCACCCGAGCCGAGTTCTCATTCGCGCACCCGCCGCACGCCCTACTCGACGGCGCGAGCAGCATCCGGGCCGCCGGCCTCTCCCTCAACATGCTGTGCCAGCAGTACCCCGACCAGCGTCTCTACCGGCTCATCGAGGACGGCACCACCCTGCAAGCCCTGTTCCTGGACCTCGAAGGCAAGGCCATCCGAGCCCGCGAACAGGAAGAGGGCTACACAGACAACCACCTCACGACCCTTACACGCCTGAACATCGAGGTCCTGACCCGCCTACGCAAGCGCCTATCGCCCGAGGCCCAAGAGCGACTGTCCGTCGCCGTCTACGACGAGACGATCCGCTTCAACATCACGCTCATCAACGACAAGCTATGCGTGATGCAGCCCTACCTACCGAACGCCCGCGGAGTCGACTCGCCCACGTTCCTCGCCGAGCGCAACTCGACCGGCACCGGCCTGTATGGGACGTTCGAAGAGATCTTCAACTCGCTATGGGAACGAGGCCGAACCGTATGACCGACGCACCAGCCGCACTACTACCCGTCGCACTCCAAGCAGCGGAGATAGCCAGTGACCTAGTGCGCACCCGCGTCCCCGGTCTGCTTACCGCCAAGGGTGACCGCGACATGGCCAGCGAAGTCGACCATGCCGTAGAACGCGCGGTTCGGGACTACCTCAAAGAACGAACCCCCGACATCGCCATACTCGGCGAAGAAGAAGGCATTACCGGCGACACTGCTGGCGACCTCATGTGGGCCATCGACCCGGTCGACGGCACCGCCAACTTCGTACGCAACATCCCGCTCTGCGGCTTCTCACTCGGCCTGATCGAACGAGGCCGTCCCGTGGTAGGCGTCATCGACCTACCGTTTCTAGGCACCCGCTACCACGCAGCCCAGCACACCGGCGCCTACCTCGGAGACCGCCGCATCCAAGCCAGCATGACCACCGACCTCAAAGACGCCATCGTTGCCATCGGTGACTACGCCGTAGGCGAGAGAGCCGAAGCCAAGAACCGCCAACGCATAGCCCTTACCGAACGCCTAGCCGCCAACGTCCAACGAGTCCGCATGCTCGGCTCAGCCGCTATAGATCTTGCATGGGTCGCCGAAGGCAAACTGGACGCCAGCATCACACTCTCAAACAAGCCCTGGGACACAGCCGCAGGCGTCATCATCGCCCGCGAAGCCGGAGCCAAAATAACTGACCAATACGGCACAAACCACACATTTTCCTCAAATGCAACCATTGCTGCGAATCATTCACTTGAATCTGTCTTGCTTTCCCTCGTTGCGTCAATGTATAAATAGTCTTCCATAGTCTATGGAGAGGTAGGGGGCGTGGGTGTGACGAGCCTAATCGTGGCATGTGTTGCAGTATTGATATCAGCTGTTACAGCCGTCTACTTTTATCAGCAGGCAAGCGCTGCTCAGGATTCGGCGGCGTCGGCGATAAGCCAAGCACGGGCGGCCAACGGGATTTCCTATCGGAGAGGCCAAGGTCTTGAAGGATGGAATCCCGATGCTCCCGCCGGGACGTCGAATAGAGCTATTCTTTGACACGGGTCCCGATCGCAAGGATTGCGGACTTCCCAGTATCTACGAAGTGATTGTTAATTGTGACGGGCCATTTGGTGCGGTAGAGCCGATGAAGTACACCATCGATGTGGATGCCCTCATTGGTGCAATGCATCTAAATGAGAAGACCGTGCATGATGGCGTGAAGACTCTCGAAAAGCTACATCGTGACATGAAATCGATTGCGCAGAAGATCGATCGACTGGGCGGTGAAGAATCATGACGCTGCCGCGCTGGTGAGTCGCTGCCGAATTGGGCTGTTTGAGGTCAAGGGGCGGCGGCGCTCGGGCCGCTGCGCGGCCAGCGCCAGGCCGCCCGGAGCGTGCGGCGTGGGCGCCGGTCACCGGACGGCCGCGCCGGGCCACGCATCGCGCCACGCCCGCCAGCCCCGCCCCGACCGCTCACCGCAGGGGCGCGCCACCGCCCTGACGAGTCGACGCCGGAGCCTCTGAGCCCGTTTCGGCGATGAGCACCAGGGCGTGACCGTGATCGAGCGCCATTGGAGGCCGCGGGGGGAGATTGCCGGAAGATCGGCTGAGCGTGCGCTACTGGGGAACCCCGTGGTTCCCCAGACCCTCCTGGAGCCGGAGGGCGCTCCCGCGCGAATCTGTCTGTCTCGGGGTTCGCGCCGTTCGCGCGGGAGCACCCCCCCGGACCGGTCCGTTCGTCCGTTGCGGAGCGCAGGACGACGGCAGACGGGAAGCTCGGGCAGGGCACTGCGCGCGAGAGCGCACCCGGTCACCAGACTCCGAGCCGCATGACGTTCCACGAGAGACGAATGACGGGACGCGTCTGCAACCGCAACGGATCAAGGTCACCAGTCGCGAAGAGCAGGACCAGGCCCTCATACTCGTCCCGCTTCTCAACGGTGAGGCTCTCCAACCTGCGGAGCCGACCAATCGACATGGTCTCTTCACCCGCCTCGTACATCGTCAGGTACGCCTCACCCGACGTGGGATCGAGCGAGAAGAGCACTTCACGAGTTCCTCGCCGGAGACGGAACGACTGAAGCCCGACAGGCCAAGGCATGTCCTCGAACTCCGAGAACGGTTCGTCTTCGAAGAGCCAGATCAGGTCCGCAAGGTCGGGCATCTCCATGGGACAGACGTTATAGGCAGCCGGAGAGCCCAGCAGCATGGCGAGGAGCAAGATCCGGAACATACGCGGAACAGCACAAGGATCAGCAACGGAGAGCACGCGTCCGCTCGCAGGTCAGCGCCTGGATGCAACCGAGATGAGTCAGCGCCCTCCGGAGCCGTGTGCGTGCCCGTTGCGTGCCCGATGGGGCGGTGATCAAGGGGGACTCACGGTCACTTGCGGGGAGATCGCCGAGGAGGCCCAGGTCAGCGGTTCGCCAGGTCGGGCGGAGGGTTCATGATCGGCTTTGCAAGCCGGGTGTCAGGGGTTCGAATCCCCTAGGCTCCACCAGCGAAAACGCCCCCGACCGGAGCATGGACGGGGGCGTTCGTGCAATTAGCGTGCAATTAGGCCACCGGGACGAGCACGCCGGTAGGGCCGTCATCCTCGCCGCCGTCCCGCTCCGCTTTGATCTTGTCGTTGAGCGCGTCAGCGATGGCATGGCCCGCCTCCGAGGTGGCGTGTTGGTAGATCATGGCCGCCCGCACGCTGTCATGTCCCATCCGGTCCATGAGGTCACGGAGACTCGCCCCGCTCTGCGCAGCCAGGGTGTTGCCCGTGTGTCGGAGGTCATGGAAGTGGAGGTTCCGGAGGCCGAGCGTTTCCACGGCCAGAGCCCACCGTGACGCCCGCCGGAAGTTCCCCCGTCGCAGCACTCCGCCGTTAGGCCGGCGAAGATGAGCGCTGAGGGATCCTCGCCGACATGCTCCCGCAGGTGGTCTTGGACGAGGGAAGCGATGCCCGCCAGGAAGTTCACGGTGCGCTTTCCCGCCCAAGACATGGGAGGCCCGATCACCAGGTTGCCGGAGTCGAGTTCGAGGTATTGCCGCCGGATGGTCACCGTGCCGACCCTTGTGTCGACATCCCGCCGACGCAGCGCCACCGCCTCACCCCACCGGAGACTTGTGAAGGTCGCCAGCAGGACGAGGGCGCGGTACCGGTCGTCATGGTCGACAGCGGCGTATCCCTCGATGGCCAGGTTACACAGCACACGTTCCGCTGCCTGGCGGTCATCAAGGGGGCGGCGGCGCTCAGACCGTTGCGCGGCCCCGCGCGAGACCGCCGGAGCGTGCGGCGTGGGCGCCGGTCACCGGACGACCGCGCCGGACCGCGCACCCTGCCACCGCCGCCCCGTCCGCAGTCGCCGACGGTCACCGGGTCCGCGCCGCCGACCCGTACCTTGTCGGCGTCCCATGGGGGCTATCTGGCCCGCCCGCGCGTCATACTCTGGTTCCGGCTGAGCCAATCTATGGACAGGAGCTGATGCGATGACGATGCGTATCTACGAACTCGCAAAGGAACTCGACGTCGAGACCAGGGTAATCCTGAACACCATGTATGAGCTCGGCCTTTTCATACGCAGTGCGGCATCGTCCATCACACCAGAAGAAGAGAAGCAGATCCGCGAAAAGCTTCACGTGATCCGTGACAAGGGCCAAGGGTTCGCGCCGCCGCCCGAGTACCGGCTGACCGCAAGGGCTGCGGCTCCAACACGCCTCCGGCGGGGCCTCCGACTCTGGGAAGCCCCGACCGCTCCCGTGACGGTCGTCGATGGCTGGGGGAAGTTCAGGCGGGCGCGGTTTGCGGCGACCGGCTTCGGGGGTCGTGCGTTTGGGATAATTCGCGGATGACCAGCCCGCAGGAGGACGCGCCGCAGAGACATGACCCATGGCGGTCACCTCGAGCGGAACATGCGGTTCCTGCGCCGTCGCGGCGGTCTTGCTATCGGACTCTCGCCGTCGTGGTGGTGTCTACGCTCGTCCTCGCCCTGTTGGCTCTCGGCGCGAGATGGGCGCTCTCGGGCGGGCTGTATGGGTGTACTGGTCGCGATGAGCGGCTTGCATCTACTTTGAGTCGATTGGACGTTCTGAGGCTGCATCCGCGTGGTGCCACGCTCCAGGACCAATACTCTGGCTGTGATGAGGACGACGGCTTTGCCTATGCCGGGCGCCAATATCGCCCTACATCCAATGAGGAAAGCGTCCTTGCTTTTTATCGAACTCAGGCGCTGGCGGCCGGGTGGAAGTTGTTGGAGGAGAACGCGACGCCGATTCCTCCAGTGGGGCTGGTGGGGTCGGCGTCGCGTCTCTGCTTCACCAAGGCCCTCAACGATGTGACCGGCTATCTATCCGTGTGGTTTCCCAGCGACTTCGGTGACAACACCACCGACTTCAGTGTCGAGGTGACAGCCAGTCACGACGGATCGGCGTGGTGCTGAGGTCCCCCTGTCGGCCAAGTTGGGCGGGAGGCGACGTGGCTACCGCAACGGAACGCCTCAGCGGACACTCCGGCGCTGGAGTCAGGAGCGAGTTAGTGCTCAGGCGGTTTCGAAGATCCACGGGACCTTCGCCATTTTGTGGCTGGGCTGAGCGTCTATGCAGGTCAGTGGTTTCTGCAGGTCCTGGTCCTGCTGCGGGGTGTAGGCCCGGGTTCGGGGTGTGAGCAGGGTGCGGGGGTCAGGGGCGTCTTGAGCGGGTCTTGATGCGGCGGACGGTGTCGATTATGGCTCCGATTATGATGCCTGCTATGGCGCCCATGAGGCCGGTGCCGATTGCGCTGTCACCGGATTCGTAGCTGTTGCCGAACCATCCCCAGGTCGCTCCCAGGGCTGCGCCTGCCAGTAGACCAAGCAGCCATCCGAAACTCATTCGCATGGGGAAACTCTCAGACGTTGACGACAAGTTTCCGTGAGTATGCAGTGGTTGTTGATCTTTGTCGAGTTGGGGCGGGCCGATAT
>NZ_SMKB01000305.1:0-7521 GCF_004348575.1 Actinomadura sp. 7K534 | reverse complement strand
CGGTGGCGGCGGGGCCGCCTCGGGGCCGCAGCCGGGGTCGTCCACGTCGTCGAGCAGAGCGCGCAGCAGCCGTACCGCGGGGTCGGACTCCTCGGCCTGCCGCGGCCGGCCGGTCTCAGTCCCAGGGTGCGGACGGGCCGCGGAACCGGCAGCGCGCCGCGCCGCGAGCGAGTCGATGACCGCGTCGGTACGGCGCACCGCGCCGAGGTCCGCGGTGCCGGGTGGACCGCTCGCGGGCACGCGGGTCTCGCCGGGGTTCGACGGCTCGGCCGGATCCGGGGCTCCCCGCATGCCAGTGAAGGGGCCGCGCTCCGTCAAGCGATCGACTCCTCTCTGGCCATCGCCCGGAGCCTGGCGAGGGCCCGGTGCTGCGCCACCCGTACCGCCCCCGCGGACATGCCCAGCACATTACCGGTCTCCTCGGCCGACAGGCCCGCCACAACGCGCAGCAGGACGAGCTCCCGCTGGTGCTCGGGGAGGCGCGTCAGCAGGTCGCGGGCGCGCTGCGCCTCGATGTAGCGGACCACCGTCTCCTCCGGGCCGGGCCGGTCGTCGGGACCGTCCGGCAGGTCCTCGGTGGGCACGGCCGCGCGGACCGCGCTGCGCAGCGCGTCGGCGATCTTGTGGGCGGCGATGCCGAAGACGAAGGACACGAAGGGCCGGCCCATGTCCCGGTAGCGGGGCAGGGCCGCCAGGACGGCGATGCAGACCTCCTGGGCCACGTCGTCGGCGATGTGGTACTGGCCGGAGACCCGTCCGAGGCGCGCCCGGCAGTACCGGACGATCATGGGGCGGACCTCGGCGATCAGGACCTCGATGGCGCCCGGGTCGCCCTGGACGGCGAGACTGGTCAGCTCCTTGAGGTCGCCGTCGCCCGCCTGCGCCGCGCGGAGCACGCGGATTCCACGGCCGGTGTCGTGGGACGGCGGAGGCGCTGGCCCTCCCGAGGGGTCGACAGCGCGCGCGGCCATGGTCCCGGCGTAGCTTCCCTCGGTCACGTCAAGCATGATGCCCAGCACTCCCGGGCGTGTCTCCACCGTCCTTTACAACGGAATGGTCACAGTGCTGGAGCGATTCTGGCGTTACTACACATCGCACCCAGGGAAGCACGACGAGTCACGCAGCCCGCACGCCTCAAAACCAAGACCCCCGCCCGGAACGGGCGAGGGTCTCGGGAGACGCTTTCCGGACGAGACGCCGTCCGGTGCGGCGGTTCTCAGTGGCCGTGGCCGTGACCGTGGCCGTGGCCGCCGGCGGTGTCCTCTTCCTCCTCCGGCTTGTCCACCACGAGCACCTCGGTGGTGAGCAGCATGCCCGCGATCGAGGCGGCGTTGGTGACGGTGTTGCGCGTCACCTTCACCGGGTCGATGACGCCCTGGGCGATCAGGTCGCCGTACTCGCCGGTGGCGGCGTTGTAGCCGTGGCCGGCCTTCAGGTCGCGGACCTTGGAGACGACGACGTAGCCCTCCTGGCCGGCGTTCTCGGAGATCCAGCGCAGCGGCTCGTCCAGCGCGCGGCGCACCGCCTCCGCGCCGGTGGCCTCGTCGCCGGTCAGGCCGAGCGCCTCGAAGCCCTCCTTGGCGATGTGCACGAGCGCCGCGCCGCCGCCGGCGACGATGCCCTCCTCGATCGCCGCGCGGGTCGCCGAGACGGCGTCCTCCAGGCGGTGCTTCTTCTCCTTCAGCTCCACCTCGGTGGCGGCGCCGACGCGCAGCACGCAGACGCCGCCGGCCAGCTTGGCCAGCCGCTCCTGCAGCTTCTCCCGGTCCCAGTCGGAGTCGGAGTTCTCGATCTCGACCTTGATCTGGTTGATCCGCGCGGTGATCTCCTCCGCGTCGCCCTCACCGTCGACGATCGTGGTGGCGTCCTTGGTGACGGTGATGCGGCGGGCGCGGCCGAGGTCCTCGACGCCGATGCCGTCGAGCTTGAGGCCGATGGCCTCGCTGACGACCTGGCCGCCGGTCAGCGCGGCCATGTCGCCCAGCATCGCCTTGCGGCGGTCGCCGAAGCCCGGCGCCTTGACCGCGACGGAGGTGAACGTGCCGCGGATCTTGTTGGCGACGAGCAGCGCCAGGGCCTCGCCCTCGACGTCCTCGGCCACCACGAGCAGCGGCTTCTTGGTCTGGGCGACCTTCTCGGCCAGCGGCAGGAACTCCTGCACGTTGGAGATCTTGCCGTCCACGATGAGCACGTAGGCGTCGTCCAGGACGGCCTCCATGCGCTCGTGGTCGGTCACCATGTGCGGCGACAGGTAGCCCTTGTCGAACTGGAGGCCCTCGGTGAACTCCAGCTCCAGGCCCATGGTGTGGGCCTCCTCGACGGTGATGACGCCGTCCTTGCCGACCTTCTCGAACGCCTCCGCGATCAGCTCGCCGATCTGCGGGTCCTGCGCGGAGATGGTCGCGACGTGCGCGATCTCGCCCTTCTCCTCGACCTCGCGGGCCGACTTGACGAGCTGGTCGGCGACGTACTGCGCGGCGGTGTCGATGCCGCGCTTGAGGGACAGCGGCGACGCGCCGGCGGCGACGTTGCGGGTGCCCTCCCGGACCAGCGCCTGCGCGAGGACGGTCGCCGTGGTGGTGCCGTCGCCCGCGATGTCGTTGGTCTTGGTCGCCACTTCCTTGGCGAGCTGGGCCCCGAGGTTCTCGTAGGGGTCCTCCAGCTCCACCTCGCGGGCGATGGTGACGCCGTCGTTGGTGATGGTCGGCGCGCCGAACTTCTTGTCGATGACGACGTTGCGGCCGCGCGGGCCGATCGTCACCTTCACGGCGTCCGCGAGAGCGTTGACGCCGCGCTCAAGAGCCCGGCGAGCGTCCTCCTCGAATTCCAGGATCTTCGCCATGCGGATTCTCCTCTTCACGCGATTCCGCCCCGGGCAGCCCCGCCGAAGGCGGCGCCGACCGGGGCGGATGCATCACGTCTCGGTGATTACTTCTCGATGACCGCGAGCACGTCGCGCGCCGAGAGGACGAGGTACTCCTCGTTGTTGTACTTGACCTCGGTGCCGCCGTACTTGCTGTAGAGCACGACCTCGCCGACCTTGACGTCGACCGGGACGCGCTCGCCCTTGTCGTCGACGCGACCCGGGCCAACGGCAAGGACGGTGCCCTCCTGGGGCTTCTCCTTGGCGGTGTCCGGAATCACCAGGCCCGACGCGGTGGTGGTCTCGGCCTCAAGCGGCTGGACGACGATGCGGTCCTCGAGCGGCTTGAGAGTGACCTTGGTGGCGGTCGTCACGATCTGACCTCCCCTTCGATTGGTCCTCGGCCGGCCGCAGTCGGCCGGCCAGCACATGTGGCAGAAGAGGCGACCCTGGACCGGCCTGTCGTCGCGGGTGCCAGACCGACCTTTGTCGCTGTGTTGGCACTCTCAGCAGGAGAGTGCCAGTCTGGAGACTATTCCGTGCCCGGTAGCCCGTCAACACGGACACGAGCAGACCGGAAACCCGCCGCCCGCCGTACCCCGCCCGCTAACTTCCCCACCATGGAGATCGTCCCGTTCCTGGCCCTGGCCACGCCCGCCGGCCAGGCGCTCCTCGACGAGGCGTCGGGCATGGACGTGAGCGAGGACGGGCTGCTCGCGACGACGTCCCGGCTGCGCGAGCGGCACGATGCGGACCTCGTGTCGGCGGCCCTCACGCAGGTTCGGCTGCGGCAGCGGGCCAGGGCCAAGTTCGGCGATGACGCCGACCGCATGTACTTCACGCAGACCGGACTGGAGCAGGCCACCCGCGGGAGTGTGGCCGCCTATCGCGCGAGGCGGTTCGCGGACCGGCTGTCTGGCGCGCGTGTCCTGGAACTGGGGTGCGGCCTAGGGGCGGACCTCATCGCACGTGCGCGTGCGGGGCTCTCCGGTGTCGGAGTAGAGCTCGACCCGTTGACCGCCGAGGTGGCGCGGGCGAACATCACCGCGCTGGGCCTGGACGATCTCGCCTCTGTCCGCGTGGGTGACGCGACCGAGGCGGATCCCGAGGGCTTCGACGCGGTCTTCGCCGACCCTGGACGACGCACTGCCCGAGGCCGGATCTTCGACCCCCGCTCCTATGAGCCGCCGCTGGACGTCGTCCTGGGGCTGGCCGGCCGGGTGCCCTCCGCCTGCGTCAAGGTCGCGCCGGGGATACCGCACGAGGCCGTCCCGGACGGCGCGGAAGCCGAGTGGATCTCTGTCGGCGGCGAGGTCAAGGAGGCCGCCCTGTGGCTCGGCGGGCTCGCCGGGGAGACCGGCAGGCGGGCCACCCTGCTCTCAGCCGACCTCGATCCACAGGTCGCGACGCTCACCCCCCACGATCTGGGCGCCCCGGACGTACGCCCCTGGGGCCGCTACCTGTACGAGCCGGACGGCGCCGTGATCCGCGCCCACCTCGTCGCCGAGGTCGCGGAGCTGGTCGGCGGCGGGCTCGCGGACCCCCGCATCGCCTACGTCACGTCCGATGAGCTGCGCCCCACCCCGTTCGCCGCCGCGTACGAGGTCGAGGACGTGCTGCCGTTCTCGGTCAAGCGGCTGCGCGCGGAGCTGCGCCGGCGCGGCACGGGCGTCCTCACCGTGAAGAAGCGCGGCTCGGCGGTCGACGTGGACCGGCTGCGCCGCGACCTGGGCTTCGCCGGACGCCGCGCGCCCCGCGGCGCACCCGGGCTGACGCTGGTCGTGACCCGCGTCGGCGACGCCCCGGTGGCGCTGCTGACCCGTCCCGTCCGGGCCTGACCCGCCCGGACCGGCGGGCCGCCCCGGGATCGAGTCCAAAGATCTTCCCCGGGACGGGGCAATGCCAAGGGAGGGCGCGCGGCGCACCATGGCCGCGCAAATCATCGGCGCTTTCCGGCATTGCCTTCGCCATGGACGGCGCATACCCGGCAAGGGCGTGCTCCGGCCCGCCAATCGGCCCGCCGCACTCACCGGGCGGGGAAACACCAAGACATGTTCAGCGACCGGGACCAGGGCGCCCCCGAATACGTCATCAAAATGGCCCGCCACCGACCGCCGGGCATCACGCCGCACGAACACGCGTGGGCCATTGCGTAGGGCTCGGCGGTTCGCGAACTACCGATGTTGGGCGAGATGTACGGACAGAACACCGGGTGGAGGCCGTCCCGCGCACCCCCGGCCACCGTGCACATCCCCATGATCTTCTTGATAGCCGCACAACGCTTGATCTTCGCGCGTTCGGCGATCATTCACTATTCGCCCCATTGGGATAACAGGCGCATCCAACAGAACTCACGATGTTCTCTGCTACCCGTAATAGCCGCGCTCCACACGCACTACAGTGGCCACTCCAGAGATTCATTTGCCGTGCGTCATTTCGTCGCGCCGGCACACGAAGGAGCATCGGGTGGAAACGAATCACAACTTCCTGCAGACGGGGGGTCAACCGGTCTCGGATCGGATGCGGGAGTTGCTCGCCCGTGCGGCGCAGGACCACGTCTATGAACAGCGCTCACAGGGTCAGGTCCTCGACGAGATCCGCCAGCGGCTGGAGGGCATGGAGTGGCTGCTGCGCGAGGTCCGCGAGCGGGAGCTCAGCGGGCTGACCGGGCAGATCGAGAGCGTCCGCGGGCAGGTCGACGAACTGGCCGGCAAACCCCCGGAATGGGCCGAGGGCCTCGCCGAGCACCTGGAGGCGTTCGGCGACCGGGTCAAGCCCGTGGCCGAGCTGCCCGCGCTGTGGGCCGACGTCGGCGTCGTCGCCGAGAACGTCGACGAGGGCCTCACGCGCATCCAGGCCGTCCTCGACTCCGCGCAGCACATCACCGACGCCACGCAGCAGGCGTCGCAGCGCATGGACGAGATGACCAAGCGGCTGGACAAGCTCCAGGGCAGCATGGAGGCCGCGTCCGTCCGCTTCAACCGGCTCGACAAGTCGCTGGCGGAACTCGGGCACCGGTCCGAGCGGCTGGAGCACTCGATCAACGGCGTCACGGCTCGGGTCGACCAGGCGCTCGGCGAGATGGCCGAGCGCATGGAGCAGGGCCTGGAGGCGGTCGGCGGACGGGTCGAGGGCGTCGGCGGGCGGCTCGACGGCCTGGACGGCCGGCTGGACGGCGTCGACGGGCGCCTCGAGGGGCTGTCCGGCAAGATGGACGGCCTCGACGGGCGGTTCGAGGGCATCGACGGCCGCATCGACGGCGTCGGCGAGCGGATCGGCCGGCTGCCCGCCACCCTGGAGATCGCCGAGCTGCACCGGCTGCTCAACGAGATCGCGCAGCGGCCGGCGGCCGAGTACGGCGACCGCTTCGACGCGCTGGAGAAGCACCTCGCCGAGGCGGTCGACCCGCTGATCGAGGAGCTGCGCGCCCGGCCCGACCGCGACGAGGTCAAGGCGACCATGTCGCAGATCGCCGAGACGGCCTACAGCGACGTCGCCAAGCGGATGGACGAGTTCTCCCGCCGGTTCGAGGACGTGCACGAGAACGTCCGCAAGCGCATCGAGGGCATCCACGAGGAGGTCACCAAGCGGGTGGACAGCGCGCTGGAGGAGTTCACCACGCAGGTCGACCTGGTCTCCCGCCGCGTCGAGTCGGTCCACACCGACGTCGCCAAGCAGGTCGAGTCCGTCCACCACGAGGTGTCCCGGCAGGTCAGCGGCGTCCAGGAGGACGTCGGCAAGCGGATCGGCGACATCCACGCCGACGTCACGCGGCAGGTCGGCAGCATCCACGAGGACGTCACCAAGCAGGTGGGCCACATGCAGGAGGACGTCGCGCGGCAGGTCGGCGGGGTCCACGACGAGTTCGCGCGGCGCGTGGAGGGCATGCAGGACGAGGCCGGACGGCGCGCCGAGGCCGCGCAGGCCGAGTTCGCCAAGCGCTTCTCGCACGTCGAGGAGGAGGTCGGCCGCAAGGTCGACGGCGTCCACGACGACGTGTCCAAGCAGGTCAACGCGGTGCACGAGGACGTGCTGAAGCGGCTCTCCACCCTGGAGGAGACGATGCTCGCCCTCGCCGAGGCGCTGCTGCGCCCCCGCCGCGAGAGCAAGGACTGAGGGGCCGCCCCCAGACCGGCCGGTGTCCGGGTGGGTGGGGCCTTGACCGGCCCCACCCCGCGCCCTTTCCCGGGAGATTCGATACCCGTCGGGATCCGCGAAGTTCGCCCGGCGAAGACCGCAACGCCCCGAAGGTCCACCGGAGGCGCGGCGCGATGACGTGCGCCGCGTTACGTTCCGTCTTCACGAAATCACTCCCCATACTCTTCGGAATCCGTTTTCATGGATCAGGTGACCCACACACAGGCTCCCTGCCTCCCGACCGGCGGCCCGCCCGCCCGCGCCGCGCTGCGCTGGGTGGAGGAGTGCCTCGGCAAGGGGGCCGAGGTCCGCGCGGTCCGGCCGCTGCCCGGCGGGATGGCCCACACCAACCACGCGCTGCGCGTCGAGAGCGGGTCCGGCAGCACGCACGAGCTCGTCCTGCGCCGCTGGACGTCCCGGGAGCCCGCCCCCGGGCAAAGCCGCTACAGCGCCACCGCGTTCTCCCCCGAGCGCGAGATCGCCGCGCTCGCCCTCCTCGCCGGCTGCGAGATCCCGACCCC
>NZ_SMKB01000304.1:0-7527 GCF_004348575.1 Actinomadura sp. 7K534 | reverse complement strand
GCCCGTATCTCCGCCCGTGTCTCCGCCGGTTTCTCCGCCGCCCTTCCAGGCACAGTCTCCGGCGCCGCCCGCCGGGACGGAGCAGCCCGCACCTGAGCGGCCGGGGCCGCCGCCGGTCCCGCCGCCGGCGCCGGAGCCGCCCGCGGCGAGTTGGCCGCCGCCGGACGCGACCACCGCGGACGCGACGACGGCGGACTCCCCGCCGCCGTTCGCACCGCCCGCCCCGGCTCCCGCCTCGCCGCCCGCAGCGGAGCAGGCGACGCAGCTGGACACCGACGCGTTCAGGACCCAGCTCGACCCGGGCCCGGCGTGGCCCGGCGCGGACTCGCAGGCGGCACCGCCCGAGCCCCCTCCCCCGGCGCCGTCGCCGGTTCCGGCGGCCGAGCCGCAGGCGGATCTGCCGCCGCCTCCGGTGCCGGTGCCCGAGCCGCCGCCGCCGATGCCGCCGGCGCCCGTCCCCGAGCACGGCCCGCAGATCGCCGAGGCGTACGGGACGCGGTTCCTGTGCGGCGCCGACGACATCGAGCGGGTGGTGACCGAGGTGCGGCGGCGCGGCAAGTGGGCGCGGCGGCTGCGGGGCCAGGAGGTGTCGAGCGCGTCGGCGCCGGCGCTGCTGCTGATCGGGGCGCCGTCCAGCGGGCAGCGGCGGCTGGCGCGGATGGTCGCGGCGGCGCTGGCGGAGGTGGAGGCGTCCAGCGGCGAGGTCCGCGCCGCGCACGCCGAGGACCTGCGCGAGCACGGCCCCGACGGGCTGCGCGCGGTGCTGGACGAGCACGCGGGCCACGTCCTGCTCCTGGACGGCCTGGACTCGCTGATCCTGGACGAGTCGCAGGGCCCGGCGTACGCGTCGGTGCTCTACCGGACGCGGCTGGAGGGCGTCAACGACACCGCGCTGCTGGCGACGTGCGAGCCGGACCGGGTCGGTGAGCTGTCGGCTGCGTCGCCGGAGCTGGTGACGGACCTGCGGGCGGTGCGGCTGCCGGATCTGAACGCCCCGGAGGCGCGCGCGGCGCTGGTGGGGCTGCTGGCCGAGGAGCGGCGGCTGCGGCTGCGGCCGGACGCGCGGGCGGTGGTGGACCGCGATGTGGCGGAGCTGCGCCCGCGGGGGCGGCTGACCGGCGCACGGCTGGTGGAGGCCTACCTGGACCGGGCGGTGACGCGGCATCTGGGCAGCGCGGAGGAGACGCGGGCGATCGGCGGTGCGCTGTCGCTGACGGCGGCCGACTTCGAGGGGCTGGCGGCGGAGCTGTCGGGCCGCTGACCCATCCCGCCCGGGCGGTGCGGGGGTGCCGCGGTGGCCCGATTCGCCTTGCCCTGAGGGGATCTGGGCCCCCTCGGGGCGGCGGATTGTGGGTGCGGGGGGTCACGATGGGTTCGTGGATCGCGTCGACCGGCTGCTGGCGCTCATCGCGGAGCTGCGCGCGGCCTCCCCCGAGCCGGTGGATCCGGCCGTCCTGGCGGGGCGGCTGCGGGTCAGCGAGCGGACCGTCCGCCGCGACCTGGAGCTGCTGACGCACGGCGGGCTGCCGGTGCGGCATGCGAAGGGCCGCGGGTACTCGCTGCCGGGGGCGGCGGAGCCCGAGCCGCTGAGCGAGGCGGGGTCGCTGACGGGCCCGGTGCGCGACACGCTGGCCGAGGCGGTCCGGACCCGGCGGGTGGTCCGGCTGGCCTACACCGACCAGGCGGGGGCGCGCAGCTTCCGCGACGTGGAGGCGCACGGCCTGGTCGTCGCCCCCTACGCCGAGTACCTGGTGGGGTGGTGCCGGATGCGGGACGGGCCGCGGATGTTCCGGCTGGACAGGATCGGCGCGGCGTACCTGTCGGGGCGGGGCGCGGAGGTCCGCGACCTGGACGAGCTGCTGGCGGCGCTGCGGGTGCCGATGCCGCGCCCTGCGCCGGGGCCGGAGCCGCGGGGCCCGGCGGGCGCGGCGCGGGCGCGGGCGTGGACGCTGGACCGGCTGGAGTTCGTGCGGTCGCGGCTGCGGGACGCGGCGGCGGAGGTCCGTCCCGCGGCGCCGGGCGGTGGCGGCGGCGCGGCGGCGCTGCGCGCGGTCCTGGGCCATCTGGCGGAGTGGACGCGGTGGCAGGTCGCGGCGGTCCGGGCGGCCGCGACCGGCGAGGAGCCCGTCCTGGACGGGCGCCGCCCGCGGTTCCCGGCGGGGTTCGGCCGGGAGATGCCCTACGACGCGCGGGAGCGGATGATCCAGGACGCGATGGCGCTGCGGTCGCTGGCGGATCTGGCGCGGGACCTGCAGGAGGTGCTGGAGGCGGCGGGGCACTGGGCGGCGGGCTGCGACGACGCGCTGTGGGAGGCCGAGCTGCCCGATCCGCGGCCCTTCGGCGCGCCGGGCCCGCCGCGTCCGCTGGCGGATCTGCTGGCGGGGTGGCGGGGGCCGCTGGCGCACATCGAGTGGCATCTGGACCGGCTGTCCGACGAGCCGCCGCCGGCGCCGTCGGGCGACGACGAGGACGTGTGGGTCGTGGACCGCTGCCCCCTGCAGGCCTGACGGCGCCGGAGGCACACCGCGTACCGGGCGTGACCGGGCTCAGCCGTGCAGGGCGGGCCGGTAGACGAGCTCTTGGGTGCGGCCGTCGAGTGTCCGGCTTTCGAGCAGTTCGAGGTCGAAGTCGGGCGCGTCTTCGAACACCGGGTCCGCCCCGGTGCGGCCGGCGATGACGGGGAAGAGCGTCACCTGGACGCGGTCGACCAGTCCGGCGGCCATCAGCGCCCGGTTCAGCGACAGGCTGCCGTGCGAGCGCAGCGGCACGTCGGACTCCCGCTTGAGCCGGGCGACGACGTCGGCGGTGACGGCTCCCCGGAATCAGGCGGGCAGGCGGCGTGCGATGACCGGAACCACGATCACGGCGGCGACCGCGTGCGTCAGCATCAGCAGCCCCCTCGTGCTCGCGGACGCGTCCGCGAGCACGTCCGGCACCAGCGACAACGCGGTGAGCGCGATCGTGGTGCGGACGAACGCGCGGCGCGGGCGGCGTGCCGTGCGGGCCAGGACCAGGGCCAGCGCCAGGCCCACCACGGAGAAGACCGCGGTCAGCACGGCGAACCCGGCCACCGGAATCGCCTTGCCGCCGACGGCCAGGCTGATCCCGGCGGACTCACCGGCCACGGCGACGGCCGCGGTCGCCGCGGCGGCGGCGCCCGCGGCGGTCAGACCGCCGATGATCAGCGGCAGCGCGGGAGCGGTGGTGGCGGACTTCGCCGGAGCGGTGGTGGTGATGGGCATCGTGGTCTCCGATGTGCGGCGACCGGCCCGTTGCCGGTCTCTCACCATGGCCACGAACGGACCCGGCGCCATCCGACACCCCGCGGCAAAGAATCTGAACCGAGCCCCCGGCGCGGTCGCGAGGCGATGCCCGGGGGCGGAGCGGGACGGGGGCGCGGTCAGGACGGGTTGAGCAGGCGGGTGAACCAGACGGTCTTGCCGGTCTCCTCGGGGCGGGCGCCGTGGTCGGTGGCCAGGGCGGCGACGAGCAGCAGCCCGCGCCCGGCCTCGGACCAGTCCGGCACGGCCGGCGGCGCGGGCGCGGCGGGCAGGGCGGGGGCGGTGTCGCCGATCTCGGCGCGCAGGTCGCGGCCGTCCAGGCGCAGCGTGAGGCGGACGGGTCCGGTGCCGTGCACGACGGCGTTGGTGACCAGTTCCCCGACCATCAGGACGACGTCGCCGATGTCGCCGGGGTCGGTGACGCGCCAGCCGCGCAGCGCCCGCGCGGTGAGGGCGCGTGCGGCGGCGGGGGCCCGCGGCCCGGCGGGCAGGTCCCATGCCGCCGTGTTCGCTGCCGCCGTGTCCGCCTCCTGTGGTGCGCCGGTCCCCGCGCCGGCGTCAAGGGCTCCGCGCGCGTCGTTCCCCTGGACGCCGCCGCCCGAGCCGTTGCCCGCGTTGTCGCCGTGTCCGCCGCCCGGCTCGTCGTCGGTCTGGCCCGCGGCTCGGTCGCGGGCGGGCTGCGCGGCCGCCTGCGTCCCCTTCCGCGTTGTCCCGGTCCCCGTGGTGTTCACGTGCGCGTCTCCTCACCTGTGCCGGCCGTCCGTCGGCGGGGCCGGTGGCGGTGCGGCCGCGCCGGCGGTCCCCTGGCCGGCGGCCGCGGTCCCCCGATTCCCGCGTTCGCTTACATTCAGGGACGCATCGCCCGCGGGGGCGGTGCACGGGCGAAGGGAACCCTCACCCGCGGGTGAGGTGATCGGCGCGCCGGGGGGTGCGGTGGAGGAGGCACCGCCCGGGAGCCGTTACAGTGGACGGGTCGGTGTGGCATGTGTCCCCCGGGCTCTACCTGATGCCTTCGGGGAATACCGCCGGTCCCATGCGGTCCGGGCTGGAGCTTCGTTGTGCCTTTCGCCGTGAGGCGACCACCACACCGGCTTGAACGCCGAGCCCCCGGCGAGTATCGCAACTCGCCGGGGGCTCGGCGTTCGTGTCTCCGGCCGCGGGGCCGGCGCTCGGACGGCGCTGTGTTCGGGGCTGTGTCTAGGGCGTGGCGTGAGGGTCGGGGCGGGGGGTCATAGGGCGGCGGCCGCGACGGCGGCGCCGACCGCGGCGAGGACGATGATGACGGCGGCCGCGGCGAGGACGACGGTGCGGGCACGGCGGCGGGGTGCGCCGAGCCGTGCGAGGCGATGGGCCAGCCGCGGGTCGTCCTCGCTCAGGCGGACCTCGATCTGGGTGAGGATCCGCTGCTCCTCCATCGACAGCGCCATGCTCATACCTCCGGGGGGTCAGGTGTCTTCTTCCTCCCCCCGGAGCATGATCATTATCCCTTCGGGGCGGTGACCGTCACGCCTCGCGCGGGGGCGCTCTGGTGGTGGCGGCGGTCCAGCGCGGTGACGTAGTAGGTGTAGGTGCGGCCGGGCTCGGCGCCGGGGTCGATGATGCCGCCGCCGCGGACGTCGGCGATGAGGTGCCCGGGGTCGACGGGGGCGCAGCCGGGGCGCTCGCCGTCGGCGCGGTAGACGGCGTAGGTCGCGGCGTCGCGCGAGGGCCGCCAGGTGACCTTGACGCCGTCGTCGTGGGGTTCGGCGGCGGTCTCCTGGACGGGCTGGGGCGCGTCGCCGCCGGCGGCGGCGGGCCGCAGGGCAGGGCGGCGGTAGTGGTCGTCGCGGAGCCGCTCGGCGAACCCGCGGCGGTTCTCGGTGATGTCGGTGGCGCTGAAGTACACGTCGCCGCGGACCTGCGGGTACTTGTCGTTGAGGGTGAGGTGCCGCGACAGCTCGGCGGGGTCCTTCCAGGCGGCGTCGGCGCCGACGCGGTAGGCGCCCTGCCCGATCGTCAGCTGCACGTCGGTGCCCTCGACCTGCTCGGCCCACCACGCGACGAGCTCGGCGTAGTCGGCGCGGGGGTCGCCGATCGGCCAGTACAGCTGCGGGGTGATGTAGTCGACCCACCCCTTCTTGATCCACTTGCGGGTGTCGGCGTAGATGTCGTCGTAGCTCTGCAGCGCGCGGGTGTCGGATCCGGCGGGGTCGCTGTTCTTGTTGCGCCACACCCCGAACGGGCTGATGCCGAACTGCACCCACGGCTTGGCGTCGTGGATCTTGCGGGACAGGTCCTCGATGAGCAGGTCGACGTTGCGGCGCCGCCAGTCGCCCTTGTCCATCCCGCCGCCGTGGGCCTTGTAGGTGGCCTGGTCGGAGAACTCGCCGCCCTCGGGGTAGGGGTAGAAGTAGTCGTCGAAGTGGACGGCGTCGATGTCGTACTTGCCGACGACGTCCATGACGGCCTTGGTGGCCAGTTCCCGCACCTGCGGGATGCCCGGGTCGTACCACATGCCGCCGCCGTACTCGCGGACCCAGCCGGGGTTCTTGCGGGCGGGGCTCTTGGCGTCCAGCTTGTCCAGGTCGGTGTGGCGGGCGATGCGGTAGGGGTTGAACCAGGCGTGGAACTCCAGGTTGCGGGCGTGGGCCTCCTCGAGCATGAACTCCAGGACGTCGTAGCCGGGGTCCTTGCCCTGCGTCCCGGTGATCCAGGTGGACCACGGCTCGATCGGCGAGTCGTAGAACGCGTCGGAGTTGGGGCGGATCTGGACGAACACCGCGTTCATGTTCATCTGCCGGGCGGTGTCCAGGAGCCGGGTGAACTGCTTCTTCTGCTCCGCCGCGGACGCGCGGGGGTCCTTGGGCCAGTCGATGTTGCCGACGGTGGCGATCCACATGGCGCGCAGCTCGCGCTCCTTGGAGTCGCCGGGCGCGGGGACGTCGGCGCACTCGGCGCGCGCGCCGGCCGGGACGGGCGCGCGGCCGTCGCCGCCGCGCTCGTCGGTGCCGCCGAATACGGGGATGCCGCAGCCGGCGAGCGCCCCGGCCGCCATCGCCGCCGTGAGTGCCGCCGTAACCGCTCGGATCTTGGATCGCCACATAGCGCGCCCATTGTTACCCACGCGGAGCGATGCTGCGTACGGAACGCCTCCCCGCCCGCCCCCCTGGGCCCAATGCCCACATCATCCCCAATCGTCCCCTTTTCGCGTCGTCCCGCGTTGCGATCTTCGAACACACGTTCCATACTGGCCGGACGTTTCTCGCTCCCATGTTCGAGAGGGGCCGCGTGTGCGGTGGGACCATCTGCGGCTGGACGGCGGCGTCCCGCCCGGCGCGGCGCCGCCGGCGGCGCCGCTGATCGAGCGGCGCGCGGTCGCGCGCACGTTCGGCACGCCCGAGTTCCGCGGCATGACGTTCTACGAGGTCCACGCCCGGACGATCATCAACAGGGTCCCGGAGGCGTCCCGGGTGCCGTTCCGCTGGACGATCAACCCCTACAGAGGGTGCAGCCATGCCTGCAATTACTGTTTCGCCCGGAAAACGCACGAGTATCTTGACTTGGATGCGGGGGCGGACTTCGACTCGCGGATCGTGGTGAAGGTCAACGCGGCCGAGCGGCTCCGCGCGGAGCTGGCGGCGCCGCGGTGGCGGGGCGAGCACATCGCGATGGGCACCAATGTGGACTGCTACCAGCGCGCCGAGGGCCGCTACCGGCTGATGCCGGGGATCCTGGCGGCGCTGCGCGACGCGGGCAACCCGTTCTCGGTCCTGACCAAGGGCACCCTGATCCTGCGGGACCTGCCGCTGCTGCGGGAGGCCGCCGAGCGCACGGCGGTGAGCGCGGCGGTGTCGGTCGGCTCGGTCGACCGGGACCTGGCGCGGCTGGTGGAGCCGGGCGCCCCGCCGCCCCGCAGCCGCCTGGAGGTGGTGGCGGCGCTGAACGAGGCGGGTATCGGCTGCGGGGTGCTGATGGGCCCGGTCATCCCCTACCTGTCGGACTCCCCCGCCCAGCTCGACGCCGCGGTCCGGCGGATCGCCGACGCCGGCGCCACGTCGGTGTCGGCGATCACGCTGCACCTGCGGCCGGGCGCCCGCGAATGGTTCCTGGCGTGGCTGCGCGAGCACCACCCCGGCCTGGTCGTCCCCTACGCGCGGCTGTACCGGGGCGGCGCGTACGCGCCCAGGGAGTACCAGGACGCCGTCTCCCAGCGCGTACGCGACCTGGCCGCCGAGTACGGCATCACCGGCCGCGCCCGCCACCGGCC
>NZ_SMKB01000303.1:0-7557 GCF_004348575.1 Actinomadura sp. 7K534 | reverse complement strand
GCTGGCGGGGCTGGCCCGGAGGGTGGCGGCGCTGGACGGGACGTTCGCCGTGCACAGCCCGCCCGGCGGCCCGACCGTGATCAGTGCGGAGCTGCCGTGCGGGTGATGCTGGCCGAGGACTCGACGCTGCTCCGCGAGGGCCTGGTGCGGCTGCTCGCCGAGGAGGGCCACGAGGTGGCCGCTGCGGTCGGCGACGGCGGCGCGCTGCTGGCGGCGGTGGCCGCCGGACCGCCCGACGTCGTGGTCGTGGACGTGCGGATGCCCCCCACCCACACCGACGAGGGGCTGCGCGCCGCGCTGGAGATCAGGCGGCGCTGGCCGGACGTGGGGGTCCTCGTCCTGTCGCAGTACGTGGAGCGGCGGTACGCGACCGAGCTGATCACCGCGGACACGGCCGGGGTCGGCTACCTGCTGAAGGACCGGGTGGCGCAGGTGGACGAGTTCCTCGACGCCCTCGACCGGGTCGGCGCGGGCGGCGCCGCGTTCGACCCGGAGGTGGTGCGCCGCCTCCTGGCCGCGCACGGGACGCGGGCCGACCCCCTCACGCGGCTCACGCCCCGCGAACGGGACGTCCTGGACAACATGGCACAGGGTCATACCAACGCGTCGATCGGCAAGAATCTGCACATCTCGCAGAGCGCCGTGGAGAAGCACGTCAACGCGATCTTCGACAAGCTCGACCTGTCGCGGACGTCCGGGTACAGCCGCCGCGTCCTCGCCGTCCTGCGCTATCTGGGCTCCCGATCCGACATGGGCAAAACGGACTAACGGGCATGGACGGGGTATACGTCCGAGTGTACGAGCGCGGCACCCGTGCCGCCCGGAGGGGCGGGGGCGATCGAACGCGTTCCGTCGTCCAGGGCGCCGGGCGAGCCGAACCTCAACGTGGAGGGAGAGGTCGTGGCGGACACCAACCGAGGCGTCGTCTACCAAGGGCCCGGCAAGGTCACGGTCGAGGACCTGGACTACCCCAAGCTCGAACTGGCCGAGCAGGACGGCCGCAAACTGGAGCACGGCGCCATCCTGAAGGTCCTGGCCACCAACATCTGCGGCTCCGACCAGCACATGGTGCGCGGCCGGACGACCGCACCCGCCGGGCTCACGCTCGGCCACGAGATCACCGGCGAGGTGGTGGAACTCGGCAGGGACGTCGAGTTCATCAAGAAGGGCGACCTCGTCAGCGTCCCGTTCAACATCGCGTGCGGGCGCTGCCGCAACTGCAAGGAGCGGCACACCGGCGTGTGCGAGAACGTCAACCGGGCACGTCCCGGCGCCGCGTACGGGTACGTCGACATGGGCGGCTGGCACGGCGGCCAGGCCCGGTACGCGGTCGTCCCGTACGCCGACTTCAACCTGCTCAAGTTCCCCGCCGACCGCGACACCGTGCTGGCGAAGCTGCCCGACCTCGCGATGCTGTCGGACATCCTCCCCACCGGCTACCACGGCGCGTACACCGCCGGCGTCACCACCGGGTCCACCGTGTACGTGGCGGGCGCGGGCCCGGTCGGGCTCGCCTGCGCCACCGCGTGCCTGCTGCTCGGCGCCGCCGTCGTCATCGTCGGCGACATGAACCCGCGGCGGCTGGAGCAGGCCCGCGGCTTCGGCTGCGAGACGATCGACCTGTCCCGGCATGACAGCGTGCCCGAGCAGATCGAGCAGATCCTCGGCGTCCCGGAGGTCGACGCGGCCGTCGACTGCGTCGGGTTCGAGGCGCGCGGCCACGGCCCCGAGGGGTCGGCGGCGGAGCAGCCCGCGACCGTCCTCAACACGCTCATGGAGATCACCCGCACCGCCGGCGGGCTCGGCATCCCCGGCCTCTACGTCACCGGCGACCCGGGCGCACCGGACGAGAACGCCAAGGTGGGGCAGCTCGGCCTGCGGATCGGGCTCGGCTGGGCCAAGTCGCAGTACCTCGTCACGGGCCAGTGCCCGGTGATGAAGTACAACCGGCAGCTGATGATGGCGATCCTGCACGACCGGGTGAGCATCGCGCGCAACGTCAACGCCCAGGCGATCCCGCTCGACCAGGCGCCCGAGGGCTACGCCGAGTTCGACCGCGGCGCGGCGACGAAGTACATCCTCGACCCGCACGGCGCGGTGGGGGCCGCCGCCTGATCCCTACCCGATCCCCTCGGCGATCGCCAGGGCCATCGCCATGATGGTCAGCTGCGGGTTCACCCCGGGGCAGCTCGGCAGCACCGAAGCGTCCGCGACGTGGACGCCCCGGACGCCGCGGAGCCGCCCCGCGGGGTCGACCGGCGTACGCGCGCGGTCCGCGCCGAGCTTCGCCGTGCCGGTGGGGTGGAAGGCGGCGAGGTGCAGGTCGGCGGGCGCGGCCATGGCCACGGCGCGGGTCAGCTCCGCCTCGTCCCGCACGACCGGCTTGCGGGCCAGGCCGGTGAGCACCTCCTCCGCGCCCGCCGCGAACAGCACCCGGCCCATCGCGACGAGGGCGCGGCGCAGCCGGGCGGCGTCCTCGCGGGCCAGGTCGTAGCGGACCAGCGCGCGGTGCCGGGCGCCGCGGACGCGGCCCGACGGGGCGTCGGCGATCATCGCGCCGAGCACGGCGAGGCGGTCGGCGCCCGCCAGCTCGCGCCGCAGGCTCCGGCCGAGGCCCGGCAGCGGGAACGAGCTCATGCCGGGCGGCGTCGCCGTCGCCTCGATGAGGATGCCGTCGGCGTGGAGTTCCTCGATGCCGACGCTCTGCATCACGCCCGACCACGACACGACCGGCTCGGCGAAGCGCCCGGCCAGGTTCGTCGCCGGGTGGACGGCCATGCCGCGCCCCAGCTCCGGGTGCCCGCCGAGGCCGGAGCGCCGCAGGAGCAGCGGTGTCCGGGTGGTACCCGCCGCGACGACGATGCGCGGCGCGAGGATCTCGAAGAACGTTCCGTCGGGGCGGCGCACGCGCACGCCGGTCGCCGTGCCGCGCTCGACCAGGATCCGCTCGGCCGTCGCCTCCGCGACGATGCGGGCGCCCGCCTCGCACGCCTGCGGCAGCGCGTTCAGGTGCACGCCGTACTTGGCGTTGTGCGGGCAGCCCACGGCGCACTGCGCGCTGCCCACGCAGCCCGGCGCGTTGCGGCGCAGCGGTGCCGCGCGCCAGCCGAGCCGTTCCGCGCCGGCGAGCGCGAGGAGCCCGTTGCGGCCGAGCGGCCCCATCGGCTGCGTCGCGACGCGCAGGGTCGCCTCCACCTCGTCCAGGCGGTCGCCGAAGCCCTCAACGGGCGCGCCGGCCTCCGCCCACCGCCGCAGGACGTGCTCCGGCGTCCGGTAGCAGGTGCCGCTGTTGACCACGGTGGTGCCGCCGACCGCGCGGCCCTCGGGCAGCAGCACGGGCGGGCGGCCGAGCGCGAAGGTCGCGCCGCCGTCCCGGTACAGGCCGAGGAACCGGTCGAGCGGCGGCCGGTCCCGGAAGTCGCGGGACGTGAACCGCCGCCCCTCCTCCAGGACGACCACCGACATCCCGCGCCGGGCGAGGGTGCGGGCAGCCATCGCCCCGCCCGCCCCCGACCCGATCACGACGGCGTCGGCGGTCGTGCACCCGGGCCACTCCGCGGACGGCGCGCAGTCCAGCTCGGGATCGGGACGGGCCAGGGCGTGCGGGGGCGGCGGCGCGGGCAGCAGCTCCGTACCGGCCGCCAGCAGCAGCGGGATCTTCATCATCTCGGCCATCCGGGCGGTGGACGGCCGGGCCGCCACCCGGGCGCAGAACGCGTCGCGGGAGTCGGCGTCCAGGCCGTCCAGGGCGTGCCCGGTGGTGAGCCGCGCCAGCACGTCCAGGGTCCCCGCGCCGGTGCGCAGGCCGAGCCGCGCCGGGGCGGGCAGCGAGTCCGCGATGGTCTCGGCGCCGGCGGCGACGCGGGCGAGGTCCGCGGCGTCCTCGATGCCGAGCAGGGTCGCGACCGCTCCGGTCATGGCGCTCATCGCAGGCCCACCTCGGCGTGCCCGGTGCCGTCCAGGCGCCACTCCCGCTCGGTCTCCCAGCCGCGCCCGGCCCGCCGCGCCAGCACGATCCGGACGTCGGCGCGCTCGGAGTTGCGGCAGACGGCCGGGGCGCCGTCCGGGTCGGCGTAGTCCACGGCGACGGTCTCCTCCGGGTGCTGCGTCACCTCCACCAGGAGGGCCCGGTCGCCGATGCGGCCGCGCACCGTCCAGGTCGGCAGCCCGATATCCGCTTTGAGGCGCCGCGCGGCGAGCAGCGGGTCGCCGGTGGCGAGGTCCTCGCCGTCCACCCGGAGCCGGACGAGCGGGAGCGGCGGCAGCCGGTTCAGCCCCGGCCGGGTGGAGACCGCGGCCACGATCTCGCAGACGTCGCCGCCGCCGAGGTCGGCGTGCAGCCAGGCCCAGCGCCGCGCGTTGCCGTGCCCGTAGATGCGTGCCGACGCGCCGGGCGCGCCGTCGAGTTCGAGCACGCGGTCGCCGAACCGGACCACCCCGTCGTACACCGCGGACGGCCGCGGGACGATCTGCGCCGCGGGCAGCAGCTCCGACTCCCACGCCCAGCGCGGGAAGGTGTGGACCGGCTCGCCGCCGCCGGTCTCGCGCAGCGACCACGCGATCGTCCCGGCGGTGCCGGTGAGCCGTTCGCCGACGTGCGCGACGGGACCGGCGATGAACCCGGCCTCGGGACGGTCCCACCCGTACGGGCCGAACCGGGCGAGGACCGGCCGCTCGCCGGGCGGGAAGACGGTGGCCCAGCCGTGCGAGCGCGCCTCGCCCTCGCCCGGCGCGAGCAGCTCGTGGTGGAGCCAGAACCCCGTCCCGGTCACCGGTCGGTCAGCGTCGTGTACCAGACCTCCAGCCGCCGGGGCTGGCCCCGCCAGCGCGACCGCATCGGGTCGGGGCCGGGGAACCGGGCGCCGGCGATGAAGCGGGCCAGGTCGCGGCGCAGGTCGAAGCGCAGCAGCCCCTCGCCCGCCACGGTCCCGTCCTCGCCGGTCACCGTGACCGGGAGGGTGGTCATGGAGCGGACGGGCCGGCGCGGGTCGATCGACTTCCAGCCGTCCAGGTGCAGGCGCCGCCCGTCGCGGCCGGTGAAGTCCATGGTGTAGCGGATCCGGCGGGCGGTGAGCGGGGCGACGCGGAGCCGGCCCGCCGCCGAGTGGTCGTCGGCCCAGCCCGGCACGCGCACATGCCCGGTCAGGGCGCCCTCGGTGTCGCTCCACGGCCGCAGCACCCCGGGCAGGTCCACCGACAGGTCGAGCCGCATCGGGCGGTCGCGGTCCTCCCCGGCCAGGCGGAAGGTGCCCTCCATCACCTCGGCGAACGTCGTCCTCCGCGCTCTCGTGGACGGGGCCATCATCCGCTCCTCTCCGGGCCCTTGAGCATGATCGCTTCGGTCTCGGCGAAGTACGCCTCCGCGGCCCCGCGGGCCCGTGCGGGGTCGCCGGCGCACAGCGCGCCGACCAGCGGCGCGATCCGGTCGGCCGCGGCGGCCGAGTCGGCGAACGCGTGCGTGAACCGCTCCCGGACCTTCAGGTAGGCGTTCAGCAGCGAGTTGACCAGGAAGCCGTACACCCGGTTGCCGGTCGCGCCGGCGATGACGCGGTGGATCTCGCACTCGGTGAGCTGCGCCGCGTCCGCGTCGCCGGCGTCCCGCAGCAGCGCGGCCAGCTCCCGCAGCCGGTCCCGGTGCTCGGGCGTGCCGTGCTCCGCCGCCTTGGCCGCCACCTGGGCGCCCACCTCGCGCCGCACCTCGAAGATCTCCCGCATCCAGGCCGGGCCGGCCGTGTGGACCAGCATCGGCAGCAGCTCGGGCCCGCCGAGCCGCTCGTAGTCGCGGACCCGGGTCCCGACGCCGTGCCGCGTCTCCAGCAACCCGGCCTGCGCGAGGCGGACGATCGCGTGCTTCAGCGACGTCCGGGTGACCGCGTAGCCGGCGGCCAGCTCGCGCTCGGGCGGCAGGTAGGAGCCGGGCGGGTAGCGGCCGCTCAGCACGTCGTCGCGCAGCCGGTCGACGAGGGAGTCCACGACGGTGTCGCGGGGGATGGGCGAGGACGTCATCAACACTCCGGCGTAGTGGTCCAGTGGCTCAGCCACTGGACCACGGGCGGCGTTTCCGCGTCAAGACCCGTGGCAGGCTGGAAGCCGGGGAACCCAGGGAACCGGGGAGCACGAGAGGGGACGGGCGACATGGTGGGCACGCTCGACTGGCGGCCGGCGAACGAGCACCGGGACCTGCTGGCGGAGCCGGTCGCCGCGGCGATCGGCGACGTGCCGGAGGCCGAGGTCGCCGGGATCGACCCGGAACTGGCCGACACGGCGGCGTTCTGCGAGCGCTACGAGGTGCCGCTGGAGCTCAGCGCCAACTGCGTGGTCGTCGCCGCGAAGCGCGGCGGCCAGGTCACATACGCGGCCTGCATGATCCTCGCCGACGGCCGCGCGGACGTGAACGGCGTCGTCCGCAAGCACCTCGGCGCGCGGAAGGTGTCGTTCGCGCCGATGGACGAGGCGACCGCGCTCACGGGCATGGAGTACGGCGGGATCACCCCGGTCGGCCTCCCCGAGGGCTGGCCGATCCTGGTGGACGAGGCGGCCGCCGCCGCGTCCCGCGTCGTGATCGGCAGCGGCCTGCGCAAGTCGAAGATCCTCCTGCCCGGCAAGGCGCTCGCCGGTCTCCCGGGAGCGGAGGTCATCGCCCTCGCGCTGTGACCGGCCGGGCGGGGCGCCCGGGCGTCACGCCGGAACCGAATCGACGGCGTAGCGGGTGCCGCCCGCGGCGCGGGCCAGGCCGAGGAGCGCGCGGTTGGCGGCGAGCATCTCCGGCACGGACGCGCAGCCGGGCGAGGCCGTCCGCAGCACGCTGAACAGGACGGGGTCCTCCGGCGCGCCCAGCATCGGGACCCGGCCGACCCGCAGCGCCTTGATCAGGACGACCCCGCTGAGGCCGAGGTCGCGGGCGGTCATGGCGGCGAGCGTCGCCTCGATCACGGCGGCGGCGCGGGGCATGGGCAGGAAGACCATCCCCCAGGGGTGCGGGCGCGCCCACTCGCCGAGCGCGACCAGTTCCTCGACGTCGGGGCGCATGCGGTCGCAGAAGGCGGCATAGGGCAGTTCCTCCGTCTCCGACGTGCCTGGAGGAGGCTCATCGCCGCCCCCGTACAGGACGGCCTTCACCTCGTACGCCCAGCCGTCCTCCGACGGTTTCACCTGCGCCGATACGTGCTCGGCGGCCGTCTCGCGCTGGACGCGGAGGACGTCGGCGGCGTCCCGGCACGGGATGGTGCAGCACAGCACCCGCTCCGGTGCGGGGACGAGCCGGAGCGTCGCCGCGGTGATGACGCCGTGCCGGCCGAGGCCGCCGCGGACGGCGTCGAACAGCGCGGGCCGGACGGCGGGGGAGCAGGTCACGGCCTCGCCGTCCACGACGACGTCCATCTGGAGGACGTTGTCGGCCTGCGTGCCGTGGACGTGCGACGTCCCGCCGACACCGCCCGCGGAGATCGTCCCGCCGACCGTCAGGTCGAGGTAGTCGGTCAGGACGGGCGGGGTCAGGCCGAGCGGCAGTGTCGCCGCCAGAACGTCCCGCCACGTGGCGCCCGCCCCGGCCACCGC
>NZ_SMKB01000302.1:0-7601 GCF_004348575.1 Actinomadura sp. 7K534 | reverse complement strand
CCCCCGGACCCGCCCCTCCGGCGCCGCCGGGCGGCAGCGGGAACGCGCCGCACTCCTCGCCGGGCCGGCATCCGTCACCGCCGAAGGACGTCTCGGGGCCCGCGTGCGGCGTCCCGTGCCCGCCGGGCTCGTCGGCCGTCCGGGGCTTCACCGCGCCGCCTGCGGACGGCCTGCCGGTGGGCGCACCGCCCGCACCGGGCGGCTTCCCCGGCTTCGCCGCCGCCTCAGGCTTCCCGTCCTTCGGCTTCCCGCTCACCTTCGGGTGCCCACCGGCCTTCGGGTCAGCCCCCTGCTTCGGATGCCCCCCGGCCTTCGGGGTTCCGCCAGATTTCGGGCTCTCACCGGGCTTCGGCTTTCCGCTCGCCTTCGGCTTCCCGCCGGCCTTCGGATTCGCACTTACCTTCGGGTCTCCATCCGCCTTCGGCTCACCACTGGCCTTCGGCATACCGCCAGACGTCGGGTTCCCGCCGGTATTCGGGGTCGCGCCGGACTTCGGGCTCCCGCCTTTCGGGCTCTCACCGGACTTCGGGTTCGCGCCGGACTTCGGGTTCGCGCCGGACTTCGGGTTCGCGCCGGACTTCGGGTTCGCGCCGGACTTCGGGTTCGCGCCGGACTCCTGGTTCGCGCCGGACTCCGGGTTCCCGCTGGTCTTCGGGTTCCCGCTGGTCTTCGGGTTCCCGCTGGTCTTCGGGTTCCCGCCGGACTTCGGGTTCCCGCCGGACTTCGGGCTTTCTCCCGGCCTCGGGTTCCCGCTCGCCTTCGGCTTCCCGCCACTGGGTGTTCCGGCCTGGCACGGCCGACCGCCCGTGCACGTCCCGCCGCCCCCACCGGCAGTTGTCGTCGGTCCGGACGCTTCGCCACCGGGCTCGCCCGAGTCGCCGGACGGGCTCGGCTTCGGGCCGCTGGGCGTGCCCGCGTCGCAGGGACGTGGCTCCGAGACCTCCCGGCACTGCTGGACGTCCGTGCTCGGCTCCGGAGCGCCGGGTTGGTCGATCACCGCGCGGATCGAGCGGCTCTCGGTGTTCGCGGCGTCCGCCACCGCGAGGACGCTCAGCGGCATCCTGGGCCCCTCCGACCCCGACCCTGCCCCCGTCCTGCGCGGCAGTTGGACGGTGGCCGTCCGTTCGACCGCCTTCTCGCCGACGTCGCCCAACGCGCACCGCAGCACATCCGGAGCGGCCTTAGCGCAACTCGACGAGAACGTCGCCCAAGACAGCGGCCACTCAGCGGCCATGCGCAGCGTCACGTCCTGCGCGATGCCGCCTTGGGCATGCACGCGGACCTTGTACGTCAGCGCAGGGCCCTCGCCCGTGGTCGTGCTGCCGGCCGCCGCCATGGTCATCAGCAACCGGACACCGGACGAGCGCTCCCCGAGCCCCGCGGCCGCGGCCGGGCCGGCGAGCATCAGCGGCGGTACGGCCAGTGCGATCGCAGCCCAGAGTGTCCTTCGGCCCCCCGTGTGCAACCCGTTCCCCTCTCGCGCTTTCCGCTGTCCCTACGGCTGCCAGGGGGGCGGCGATACGGCGCCGGGCACACAGGGTTATTGCCAGGTTCGGCGCGCGTGTAACGTGCATCACTCTGACGAACGCACGTCTTCCGCAGAGCGAAATCGTTTCTCCGTAGAATCGGGTGAATCGTCGGGGAGAGGAGACGCGGGGTGGCGGAGGCCGTTCGGTCGCTGGAGCGTGCGTTCGATCTGCTGGAGCACCTGGCGGACGCCGGGGGCGAGATGGCGCTGTCGGAGCTGACGGAGGTCTCCGGGCTGCCGATGCCGACGATCTACCGCCTGATGCGGACGCTGGTGAACCAGGGCTACGTGCGCCAGGAGCCGTCCAAGCGCTACGCACTCGGCCCGCGCCTGGTCCGGCTCGGCGAGGGCGCCAGCCGCCTGCTGGGCACGTGGGCGCGCCCGGTGCTGGCCCGCCTCGTGGACGAGGTCGGCGAGACGGCCAACATGGCCGTGCTGGAGGGCGACGAGGCCGTGTACGTCGCGCAGGTGCCGTCCAGGCACTCCATGCGGATGTTCACCGAGGTGGGGCGGCGCGTCCAGCCGCACTGCACGGGTGTGGGGAAGGCGCTGCTGTCGCAGCTGCCCGACCAGCGCGTCACGGAGATCCTCGCCCGCACCGGCATGGCGGCGCACACGCCCAACACGCTCACCTCCCCGGACGCCCTGCTGTCCGAGCTGGCGCGGATCCGCGAGCAGGGGTACGCGCTGGACGACGAGGAGCAGGAACTCGGGGTCCGCTGCGTCGCGGTGCCCCTGCGGGGCGCGCCCGCGCTGACGGCGATATCCGTGTCCGGCCCGTCGGGGCGCATGACGCGCGAGGCCGTCCCGAACGTCGTCCCCATCATGCGGGAGGCCGCCGAGCGCTTCGCCAAGGAACTCGGCCCTAGCACGTGAAAGCGAGACCACCGCACGGACGGTCTCGCCTTCCTGGAAACCAGTAGCTCTTGTCAGTCGACGGGTTCGCCCACGAGGACGGTGGGCCGGCCCCCACGCTCCCAGGCGACGAAGTCACCCGCGGACTTGACGAGGACCGTCGCCATCCACAGGGCCATGCCCGTGTCGTCGGCGATGCCCACCACGGGGATCATGTCGGGGATGGCGTCGATCGGGGAGACGATGTAGACGAACCCCAGGGCGAGCAGTCCGAGCGTCTTGAAGGACATGCCCTTGTACTGGCCGCGGAGGACCGACTTGAGCATCCGCGGTACGGCCCGCGCCCGCTCCCACAGACCAGGGGCGTCGGGTTCCAGGGTCTCGCGATAGATCTGCCAGGCCTGCCCTGCGGCGGCCGCGTTGCGCTTCCTGTCCACGAGCACTCCTCAGACGGACGTCGGGAGGGCGCGCCCCCGCGGCGCCCACGTTGTCTACGACGCCACGAGTGCCGGAAATGTTCCCCTCGGCGGGCCCTGCGGCGAGGCTCACACCCGTCCCGGCGAACCGCTGCCGGACTGATCGCGAAATTGCCGGACGAAACACCAAGGGCCGCGTGAGAAGGCTCACTCTCGCCGCGCACGCGCGGCGGTTCACGGCGTGTTGCGCGGCGTTCACTGGAAGCATGTCGCCCGCGGGAGGAGCGCCGCCTCCCCCGGCACGACCGGCACGCCCGGCACGGCCGTCGACCACCGCAGGAGCCGAAGACCGATATGAGCGGCGACCATACGCATCCCGTCCATGGCACCGCGGCCGGCGATTCCTACGTCGCGCTGCCCCCGACCGCGGTCGACGCGTCCCCGGCGGGTCCGACCCGGGTGATCGTGGCCTGGCCGGGCTTCGACCCGCCCCGCACGGCGCGGGCGCTGGCGGCGGCGACCCCGATGACCGGCGTCCCGGTGTGGCGCGTCTACCTCGACCTGCCGTGCAGCTCGCCCGGCGGGCTCGAATCGGGCGAGATCCTGCGGACGGAGGCCATCGAGACGTACTGCGCGGCGGTCGAGGACGCCGTCCGGCGCCTGCCATCGGCCCTGGCGGACATCCGCCGCGACCTGGCGATCCCCGACGGCCCCATCGGGCTCGCGGGGTTCAGCGTGGGCGGCGCCGCCGCGCTGCTGGCCGCGGCGCGCGACGTGGTGCCGGTGAGCACCCTCGCGCTCGTGGCACCGGTCGTCGCGCCCTCGCGCGCCGCGCGGGAGATGGAGAAGCGCTCCGGCCTCGGCCTCGCCTGGACGGACGAGGCCCACGAGGCCGCCGACCGGCTCGACCTCGCCACCGTCGCCGCGGACCTGGCCGGACGGGACATCGCGACCCTGCTCATCGGCGGCGCCGCCGACCGGGTCGTCCCAGCCCGGGAGATCACCGCGCTGCGCGACGTGCTTCGCCGGCACGGCACCGGGGCCGTGGAGTCCACGACGTTCCGCATGGGGCACGCGCTCGCCGCGGAGCCCGGCACCGAGGCGCACCCGCCCATCACCGAGGCCGTCCGGGTGGACGGCGTCCTCACCGACTGGTTCCGGGAACGGCTCGCCACCACGCCAGACGACCGGCTCGCGGGGGCTCCGCGGGCGCCCGAGAACGAGGACGTGCTGCCCGCCGACTCGGGAGACGGCGCATGGTCCCTCGATTCGGGCGGCGGTCCGCCCGAAGCCCGGGAGACCGCCGAGCCGTGGAGCGCGGGCGCGGGCAGCGCACGCTGAAACCGCCCGGCGGGCACGCTCACGCGCCCGCCGGGCGGGTTGTGCTCTATTGCTGGGTCAACCGCGCGAGAGGACCTCGTACCGGACCGGGATCACGCCCGAGCCCGTGCCGCCGACCTTCTTCATGGCGGCCCTGGACAGGTCCAGGCAGCGGCCGCTCACGAACGGGCCGCGGTCGTTGATGCGGATGGTGACGGAACGGTCGTTGTTCTTGTTCGTCACGCGGACCTTGGAGCCCATCGGCAGCGTCTTGTGCGCGGCCGTCAGGTCGCTCGGGTCGAAGGGCTCGCCGCTGGCGGTCATCTGCCCCTGCCAGTAGTACGAGGCTTCGCAGGACCCCGACTCCAGGACCTTCCGCTTCTTCTTCTTTCTGGCCTTCGGTGCCGGCTCCGGCGCCCGGCCGGCCGCCGAGTCCCGCCTGCTCTTCGGAGTCTTCGTCTTCTTCCGGGTCGGCTCCGGCGAGCGGGTCCCGCCGCGGGCCGCGCGCGTCGGTTCGGCGCGCGGTTCGTCCGCGAGCGGGTCCGCGGCCGTCGGCTCCGTTTGCGCCGCCCGCGCCGTTTTCGCGGGGCCGTCACTCCTGACCAGGGCGAACGCGCCCAGGCTGAGGACCGCGACGGCGGCACCGGAGATGATCAGAATCGTTCGTAGGCGTGCTCGAAGAAGACGCCTGACAGGGCTACCCACAGAGGTGTCCTTTGATCGGGGACAGGTCCCCGGACGCCCGGCGTGTCGTAACGCCGTGCTCGCGGCGCGTTCAGGCGACGTCGACCGTCCCCGAATCCCCCGCCGCCCGCGGGCTCGTGGGCCCGCACGCGCCGATCCCAAGGCGCGTCCGCGTCATCGCGGTCTGGCGTCCGGCAGGTGCGGCTGGAAAGGCATCTTCTTTTTTGATCACAGAGACGCCGCACCGAGCGGCCTCTTTCGCCGTTGCCGGCCCCCGGCAGATGACCTCTCTGGCGGGCGGGCCGGGACGAAAGCGGTCCGTGGATGACCGTACGTTGCGTCTCGTGTTAATCAAGACGCAGAGCCCTGGTTTGTGGGGTTTGTCACCCGACCTTTTGCCGTGCGGAGTTGCTCGGAAGCGGTACGTAACCGGGCAAGATGATCGCCTTTACCTCCGCGAGAACCGCGATCTCGGGCATATAACCAGCACCGCGCGGATAATGAAAACGGAGCGTCCCACAGATGTTACGACATCCGCGAAACGCCCCGTTTTGATCAGTACTGGGATCAGCCGAGACCGCCCACGGCGGGCAGCTCCACACCGGACGAGTCCAGCAGGGACACCGGGCCGTCCCCCCGGCCCGCGGTGCGCTCGCTCGCCTTCAGCACGCGCACGACCTTGCCGACGCTGTTCCCCGCCTCGTCGAGCTCGCCGCCGGCCCGGTCGACCACGCCGTCGGCCTGTCCGAGCAGGTCCCCCGTCGGGCCGGGCTTCGCGGCCCGCGCGTTCGGCGGGAAGAGGGTGGTGCCTACCGGCAGCCCGGCCGGGCCGACCGCGCCGAGCGTGGCCGGGACGTCCGTCAGCAGCAGGCTCACCGGCGACTCGGCCTGGCGGGCCTCGCGAAGGCCGAGACCACCGCCGCCCAGGGTCTGGCCCAGGCCGGCGGTCCCGAGGAGTGACTGCGTCAGGCCGCCCAGGTCGCCGGCGGGCACCGCGCTCCCGAGCGGGTCGGGGTTGGCGCGCAGGCCGGATCCGGCCCCGGTGCTCCCGAGCACGCCGT
Source organism: Actinomadura sp. 7K534 (assembly GCF_004348575.1). Classification (NCBI taxonomy): domain Bacteria; kingdom Bacillati; phylum Actinomycetota; class Actinomycetes; order Streptosporangiales; family Thermomonosporaceae; genus Actinomadura; species Actinomadura sp. 7K534. The sequence goes on along the minus strand of NZ_SMKB01000302.1, from coordinate 1,737 downwards.
CGACCTTGTGCGTGGCCTGCTCGGCGGTCTGCCCGGCGGTCCGGGACACGGAGTCCGGGAGCGCCCGGGTGACCGGCGCGGCCGCGGCGTAGCCCTCGTAGAGGAGCTCGGTGGACGGGCCGGGCGCGGCGTGCGCGGGCGCGGCCGCGACGGCGAGCGCGGCGGCCGGCACGAGGACGGAGACGCTCAGCAGGCTCTTGACGGATCGGTACATGCTTCCCCCCGGGAGTTCTTCGGATTTGACCCTGCACGTGTGATGTGCGCCCCGCGGTCGGCAGTTTCCGGCGCACCGTCGACCGGCGACGCTAGTACAGCCCGGAGACGCGCACGGCCATTTGGAGAAGCGATTGGTAAACCTCATATAGATCTACGGATTCGCTGACCGGAAATTCCGGGGTCACCAAATGGCGACAAGCTCCGACAAACAATCCGGGAATGCGAAACGGGGACGCCCGCAGGGCGTCCCCGTCCGGTACGTGCCGGCTACTCGGCGGTGCCGCCGAGCGTGATGGCCTCTTCGACCTCGTCCTTGCGCGCGGCGAGCTCGGCCGCGTAGCGCTCCTCGTCGACCTTCTCGGCGATCTCCTCGTCCTGCTTCATGAGCGCCTCGAGGTCGGCCTTGGCATTGTCGAGGACGCCCATGTCGGCGTAGGCGGCCTGCACCTTGTCGCCCCACAGCCCGACGTCCCGGACGCACGGCACGATGCGGCTGAACAGCAGCGACTGGTAGAGCGTGTACATATCCGAGTTGTCGACGTATTCCATGCACTTGTCGACCGGCATGTCGAGCTGCTCGAAGATCTCGCGGCCCTTGAAGCGGTCCCGCATCAGGTAGCAGCCCTCGACGACGAACTCCTCGCGCTCGGCCCGCTCCTTGTCGGTGAGCTCGGCGTAGTGGTCCTTGAGCGCGAGCCGGCCGAACGCCACGTGCCGCGCCTCGTCCTGCATGACGTAGGCCAGGAGCTGCTTGACCAGCGGGTTCGTCGACATGTCGCGGTAGAGGCCGAACGCCGCGAGCGCGAGCCCCTCGATCAGGACCTGCATCCCGAGGTAGGGCAGGTCCCACCGGCTGTCCTCCAGCGACTCGGCGAGCAGCTTCGCCAGGTCCTGGTTGATCGGGTAGTACATGCCGATCTTCTCGTGCACGAACTTCGTGTACAGCTCGACGTGCCGCGCCTCGTCCATCGTCTGGGTGGCGGCGTAGAACTTGGAGTCGAGGTCCGGCACGGTCTGCACGATCCTCGCCGACACGTTGAGCGCGCCCTGCTCACCGTGCAGGAACTGGCTGAACAGCCACGATCCCTGGTGCCGACCGAACTCGTCGCGCTCCTTCTGCGACATCTTCTCCCAGATGTCGGAGCCGAAGAGCGGGTTGAAGTTCTCCGGCAGGCCGGCGATGTTGACCGGATCGACCTCGAGATCCCAGTCGATGCGCTTCTGCGCGTCCCACTGCTTGTCCTTGCCCTTCTGGTACAGGTTCAGCAGCCGGTCGCGGCCCTCGTCGTATTCCCAGGTGAAGCGGGTGTCACCGGCCATGGGGACGTTCCACGTCTCCGTCGGCACCGGCGTGGAGTAGAGGTCGTAGGAACTCACGGGGGGATCCTCCTCGGGGGGATGACGCCGCGCGATCGCGACGCGGGTGTGCTCCGCCCACGGCTTTACATACCTTAGTAACATGTAAAGCCCACGGAAACCAGACCCGGCGGGAACCCCGCCCCCTCAACCGACCCCCTCAGC
>NZ_SMKB01000301.1:0-7636 GCF_004348575.1 Actinomadura sp. 7K534 | reverse complement strand
CCCTGGTTCGGACGCGGTGGTTGTGGTGATCAACCCGTCTACCAGGGGTTTCTTCACGTCATCCGCCGAACGCCCCCATCGCGATCATGCTGTGATCCGCGTCCGCCCAGACGGATGAAAAAGGGTCACTGATGGACCTTTTGGGTCTAAGCTGGCATCGCGTCATTACACGGAGTCGGGTGCACGCGTAATTCGCCTACAGAACATCGGCGATGGCGTGTTTCGGGATGAGAAGGCCTTCATTGACGTAAGCTATTTTGAACAACTGCGCGATCACGAGGTTCGTGCAGGTGACCTTGTCATCGCATCGTTGGGCGAGGAACTCCCGCGGGCATGCATCGTCCCGGAATTGAATGGGCCGGCCATCGTCAAAGCTGACTGTATTCGTGCACGAATACACCCTCAAGTTGACACTCGCTGGGTGCTCCACATGCTAATGGCCCCGGCCACCAGAGACTGGGCAACCTCGCGCATCAAGGGGGTCGGTCGACCGCGCCTAGGTATGGCTGGGATTCGTCAAATCCCTATCCCTGTTCCGCCTCTAACTGAGCAAAAACGCATCGTTGCCGCCCTCGAAGGATACTTCTCACGCATTACTTTCGCATCCTCTTCTGTTCAAGCAGCCAAGCGAAGGCTGGAGACTCTCGCCAAGCGTATTGTTGATGCGCGGCTTGATGCATTGCATGTCCGGACGAGCCCACTGCTATCGATCCTCGCTGCACCGTTGGCCAACGGTAGATCTGTCCCGACCGATGTCGAAGGTTTTCCTGTGCTCCGTCTCACCGCCCTGCGCGACGGAACGCTCGATCTATCCGAGCGAAAGGGAGGACGTTGGACTGCTGCGGATGCTCAGCAGTTCTTGGTGCAGAAGGATGATTTCTTTATTAGTCGTGGGAATGGATCGCTGTCACTCGTGGGGCGAGGTGGTCTCCTGAGTGACGAGCCAGATGCAGTCGCGTTCCCCGATACCATGATTCGGATCCGAGTTGACCGCGATCAAGTTCTGCCGGAGTTTCTGTCCCTCGTGTGGGGATCTCGTAAGGTGCGTGAACAGATCGAGAAGTCTGCAAGGACAACTGCAGGCATATATAAGATCAATCAGCGCATGATTCAAGGCATTCAGGTGCCTGTCCCCAGTGTCACAGTGCAACAACAAATAATTGCAGATGTGTGCGCAGCGAGGGAGGGGATTGGCCGAGCGCGAGGCCAGATCCAGCAGACAAGGGTCCGTGAAGATTACTTGCGCAGTTCGCTTCTGGCGCAGGCGTTTACGGGACGATTGGTGAGGCAAAACCCACTGGATGAGCCCGCCTCAGTCCTGCTGGAACGACTAAGAGGCGAACGTGGGGCGCCAGGGCCAACGCTGGGAACACGGCGGGGCAGGAGCGAGAAAGCACCTCAGAAAGAGACATTGTTGTGAGCACTGTGGAGACGCGGCGGCTGGTTGCGAAACTGTGGAACTACTGTGATGTGTTGCGGGACGACGGGGTCTCCACGATCGACTACGTTGAACAGCTCACCTTTCTGCTGTTCTTGAAGATGGGACACGAGCGGGCTAACCGTAGAAGCTTCCCCGATCTGGCGCTCAAGCCGGTGGGGGATGCCTGGCAGTCGCTGCTGGACGCCGACGGTCAGACCCTGGAAGACACTTACAACCACGTTCTGCGGGATTTTGGGCAACGCAAGGACACGCTCGGGGTCATTTTCCGCAAGGCCCAGAACCGAATCCAGGACCCGGCCAAGCTTAAGAAGCTGATCGTTGACCTGATCGACAAGGAACAGTGGTCCAGCCGAGGCGTCGATGTGAAGGGCGATGCCTATGAGGAACTGCTGGCCAAGGGAGCCGAGGACGTCAAGTCCGGGGCTGGCCAGTACTTCACTCCCCGTGAGCTGATCGCCGCCATGGTCGACTGCATCCAGCCGGGCCCAGATGATGCAGTCTACGACCCGGCATGTGGAACGGGCGGGTTCCTGTTGGCAGCACACGACTACATCCAGCGTCACCACGGTAACGATCTAACGCCCGAGCAGCGCGACAAGCTCGCTGGCGGCGGTATCAGTGGGGCCGAATTGGTGGATGGCACGGCACGGCTCGCGGCGATGAACATGCTGCTGCACGGCATCGGCAAGCCCAACGGACGTTCGCTGATCGAGGTCAAAGACGCGCTTGCGGAGCCGTCCCATGTCTACCCGAGCGTGGTCCTGGCCAATCCGCCATTTGGGCGTAAATCCTCCATCACCGTTGTCGGTGAGGACGGACGAGCCAGCCGGGAGGACATCGAATACACCCGAACGGACTTTTGGATCACTACCAAGAACAAACAGCTCAACTTTGTCCAACACATCGCCTCTATGCTCGGAATCCCCGGTCGCGCTGCCGTCGTCCTGCCGGACAACGTGCTCTTCGAGGGCGGGGCGGGAGAAACGATCCGGCGGCGGCTGCTCAAGCAGTTCGACGTCCATACCTTGCTAAGGCTGCCGACCGGGATTTTCTACGCGGGTGGCGTCAAGGCCAATGTGCTGTTCTTTGACAAGAAGCCAGCCCGACCAGACGTGCCTTGGACCTCCAAGCTCTGGGTCTACGACTTCCGCACCGCCCAGCACTTCACCCTCAAGCAGCACCGACTCACTCGTGAGCACCTAGAAGACTTCGTCAAGTGCTACCGGCCCGGCGAGCCCCGTGAGAATCGTACCGAAACCGAGCGGTTTAAGGCTTTCGGTTATGAGGAGCTAATAGGCCGCGACAAGGTCAACCTCGACATCACCTGGCTTAGGGATCCGAGCCTTGAGGACGCCGACAACTTGTTGCCACCGGAGGTCATCGCCCGCGAGATCGTCGATGATCTCACAACGGCTCTTGCCGAGTTCAACGCTATCGCTGAGGCTCTCGAGCAGTCCCGGGAAGCGCCGGGTGAGTGATTCAACCAACGGTAGAGATACGATGACCCCTAATGAGCTAAGTTATGTTTATCGCTCCTTGTGTGATGCTGCACACATCTCAAATGTGTGCCGAAGAAGCGACGCTCGACATTTGCCCCGTGATCGGTTTGGAAATTTACTGGATATGGCCTCTGCTTGTAGGTTAAGCATGTAGCGGTCATGAGTAAATCTAGAATATTCGCCTCCCCCTTGGTTTCCGGAGGTGTATGGCAAATTTGCACCGTGACCGGGTGGTTTAGGGCCGGGTCTGTCCACACTATGGTGGGGAGTTCGGCGCGCGTTTAGTGGCTTCTAGCAGTGTGGCGACGCGGGTTTCGGTCCCGCGAGGACGTGGGTCATCAGCCGCCGGGATCTCGCAAGGACGCCTGACTGTTGGGGGTGCCCGGACTACGTACGCTGGGCGGGTGATCCGGTGTGTGGTGTTCGATGTGGGCGAGACGCTAGTGGATGACACTCGTGAGTGGCGGGGGTGGGCGGACTGGTTGGGGGTTTCGCCGCACACGATGTCGGCGCTGGTGGGTGCGGTGACGGCGCAGGGGCGCGACAACGCTGATGCCCTGCGGTTGGTGCGGCCGGGGCTGGACGTCGTTGAGGAGCGCCGGGCTCGTATTGCGGCCGGACACGCTTTGGAGTTGGGCGAGACTGATCTCTATTCGGATGTCCGGTCGGCGTTGGAGGAGCATCGGCGGCTCGGGCTCTGGGTGGGTGTTGCGGGGAATCAGACGGCACGGGTCGGGGCTCGACTGCGTGAGCTTGAACTTCCCGCGGACGAGATTGCTACGTCGGAGGAGTGGGGCGTGGCCAAGCCGGATCCCGGGTTCTTCGGGCGGCTGATTGAGTGGGCTCCGGGTGAGCCGGACGAGATCGTGTACGTGGGTGACCACCCCGCCAACGACGTGGTGCCGGCGCGGGCGGCCGGGCTGCGGACCGCGTTGGTGCGGAGAGGGCCTTGGGGGCACCTGTGGGCGGATGATTTCCGTGGTGTCGCTGATTGGGTTGTGGATGACCTAGCTGAGCTTCCAAGGCTGTTGCCTTCTTCCTAAAGGCCGCGCTTGTCGATGGTCTCGGGTTACGGTGCCGACACGATGGACCGTCGGAGAGCACAGATGAGGCCGGGAAACTCGGTCGGCGACCGTATCGCCGCTTCCCGAACGGCGCGGCGGCTTACCCAGCGTCAGCTGGCCGCGGCGGCGCATGTGTCGTTGAGCCTGCTGCGGAAAGTCGAGCAGGGTGATCGTCCGGTGACTGATCGGACGCTGACGGCGATTGCCGAAGCGCTTGGTGCGGAGCCGGACGTCCTCGCGGGCGAGAGGCGCTCGACCGACAGCCGGGTACACGCGGCGGTACCGAATCTCCGGACGGCGATCGACGCCTACGACCTTCCAGAGGATGGCCCTGTTCGGCCCTCGGCGCAGTTGCGGCGGGCAATCGGTGAGACGACTCGGTGGCGGTTGTCGTCGCAGTACACGCGACTGGCCGAGTCATTGCCCGAGCTGTTGGGCGAGCTGACGCGTTGTCGGCTTGGCGAGGACTCTGACCGGCGGGTGGCCGCAGCGCGGCTTCTGGTCTCGGCGTACCGGGCGGCCGACGCCGTTGCCTACAAGTACGGGTACTACGACTTATCGGCGCGGCTGGTGGAGTTGATGCGGGCATCCGCCGAGGCGGTGGAGGAGCCGGCATTGCTCGCGACGGCCGCCTACGTACGGACCGAGGTATTTTTCGCCAGCGACAACCTTGCGCCGGGTCTTCGACTGCTGGAGAAGGCGCTGGACGACGCACCGACACCGCACGATTCGGAGTTGCGGGCAGCTGTGGGCGCGCTGCATATGCGGGCTGCCGTGGTGGCCGCCAGGATGACCAAGGATCTTGCGGCGGCAGATGAGCACTTCCAGCATGCTCGGCGGCTTGCGGAGGTTGTGCCCGAGGGCGTCTACAACGGGACCGCGTTCGGCCCGGTATCTCTGCATGTGCATGAGGTGGCGCTCTCGGTGGAGCGCGGTGATGCGGCCCGTGCCGTGGAGGTAGCCAGGGGCGGGGCCGCGCTGGCGGGCTCCTTGGAAAGGGTGCCGGAGGAACGACGGTCCCACTACTACATCGATGTGGCGCGGGCGCAGTTGTGGCTGGGGCGGCGGGACGAGGCGTTCCGGTCGTTGCAGGCGGCCAGGCGCATCGCTCCTCAGCACACCCGTGAGCATCCTTACGTGCGGGACGTGCTGGTGAGGCTGCTGCGCCTGCACGCTTCACCACCGCACGCGCTGGTGGCGTTCGCGGAGTGGGCGCGCGCGATCTAGCCGCACCCGTGGGGAGTGCCACCAGATGTGGCACTCGTGCCTCTCGTAAATGGCGAACATCATCGCCATGTCCGCATCGAGCCTGCGGCGCGTGGACGCCGTCAAGTCCGAGTTGGAGAAGGCCTTTCCGCCTTGGCGGATTCTGGTGACCGATCGGCGCCGCTGGTGGGCCCTACGCGGGCCGATGGCGCCAGAGCGCATCCACGAGGTGGACACGGTCGAGGCCGACACCGCTGAACAACTCCGCGACAAGCTCGAAGAGTTGAGGGCGGTGGTCTCGTGAGCACGCCCGCGGAGCCTCGGTTCGGTGTCGGAACACCGGCGGCAGTGTTCGACGTAATTCTCAGCGGTCTGGGCCTGTCAGTGCGGCCGAGGTCGGCATGACCGCTTCACGCGCGTATGTCGCCTCCCCGCATATCGACACCACCGTCCCCCATTCGGCCAGGGTCTGGGACTACTGGCTGGGCGGCAAGGACAACTATGAGGTGGACCGTGTCCTTGGTGACGCCTACCGGGATGTCTTCCCCGGCATCGTCGACATCGCTCGCGCCCAGCGGCTTTTCCTCTGCCGTGCCGTGCGGTTCTTGGCCGGCGAGATGGGTGTGCGGCAGTTCCTGGACATCGGCACCGGGTTGCCCGCACTCGACAACACACACGAAGTGGCTCAGCAGATAGCTCCGGATGCCCGGGTTGTCTACGTCGATAACGACCCGCTGGTCCTTGCACACGGACGTGCCCTCCTGACCTCGACGTTGGAAGGGGCCACCGACTTCATCGAGGCCGACGTCTGTGCCCCGGGCGACATCGTGGAGCAGGCCGCGGTCACGTTGCTCGACCTCCGACGGCCGGTCGCGGTGCTGATGCTGGGCATCTTGGGCCACATCGGCGACGGCGAGGCCCACCGCATCGTGCGGCAGGCGATGGCGCCGCTGGTGCCCGGTTCCTATCTGGCTGTCTGCGACGGCGTCATCACCAGCGCCGCGCGGGCACAGGCGCACGACGCCTACAACAAATCGGGCGCCGCCCCCTACATACTTCGCACCTCCGACCAGATCGGCGGCTTCCTGGACGGGCTGGAATTCGTTGACCCCGGCGAGCACGGCCCCGGCATGGTCGCCCCGCACCTGTGGCGCCCGGAGCTTCCCTCCATCAGGCCCGTGATCGACGTAGAAGCCCGCGCCGGAGTCGGAAGGAAAGTCCGATGACCCGTGCCGTGGATTTCGATCTCCAGCCTGGCAACGACCAGGTGCCCGCTGAACCGTCTGAGCACGCGCGCAAGCATGCCCACGAACTCGCAAGTCGCCTCACCTCCCGGGGACTGCGTGCCTCGGCGGCGCCGCTCGTGGGAAGTCCCGCGGGCGCGATGACGGTCGCCGCGCAACGTGTGGACGTACACCCGTACGCGGGCCGGCTGGTGGTACTGCTGCCCGGCCCCGGCGATCCTGGCGAGTTGTACTGGCATTGGCAGCGGCCCTTCTCGCGGCACCCGCAGGTGGGGGCCCGCTGGTTCCAGCCGTTCAGCCCGGCCGATGCCTACGACGACACTGCGGACCAGATCGCTGCGGTGATCGCGGCTGACCTGCGTGCACGTGCCCGTCTGTTGCACGCGTCGGCCGCCCGGCTGGTTGAGGCGGAGGAACCTGACGGCGAGGTGCTGGTCTACGTCGGGCACCGTGTGCATGCGTTAGTGAGCCGGATGCTGGAGCGACTCAAGGCGATCGAGAACGATTTGGAAGACCCCGATCTCCTCGCGGATCTGTATGGGATCGATCATCTGGCGACCCAGCTGCGCCGCGCGGCCGCGCGGTCGGCGGTGCTGGGAGGCCGTACCGCCCGGCGCGCTTCCGTGCCGATGCCGATGTCGACGGTGCTGCGTCAGGCGATGGCCGAGGTCGAGGCATTCCAGCGGGTCCGGCTGACGCTGCCCGATGACGATGTGGAGATTCCGGGTTACGCGGGCCCGGACGTGATCCACATCCTGGCGGAGCTGGTGGAGAACGCCACCCGGTTCTCGGGCACCACCGTGCGAATGGTGACGGTCCAGGCGCCGGGTGGCTTGGGCGTGGAGGTCCAGGATGAGGGCGAGCTGGCGTTGTCAGCGGAGAGGCTTGCTGGGCTGCGGCGGATCCTGAACGCGCCATTCCAGGTCAGCCTGCGTGAGCAGGTCAGGCAGGGGCAGGTCGGTCTTCTGGTCGCGGCCCGGTTGGCCGCCCGGCACGGCATTCGGATCGAGCTGCGTCCGCAGTCGCCCGGAATGCACGCTCTGGTGCTCCTGCCGCGCACCCTGCTGGCCTCACCGGCCCCCGCCGTGCCGCGCCCGCAGGCGTCCCCCGGCCGCCGTATCCCTGTCCCGAGCAACCTCCCGGCACCCCCGCCAGCGCACCCGCCGCCGACCGGTCCGACCC
>NZ_SMKB01000300.1:0-7657 GCF_004348575.1 Actinomadura sp. 7K534 | reverse complement strand
CAATCAAGACAAACCCCCACAACCCCAGACCAATCCCCCACCGAAAACAACCACCCGCCCAAGGCCAATGCGATAACCACCGCGCAACCACACCACCAGCCAATGCCGCAACCACGCACGATCCCAACCGTCACAACCGCGACCAAAGACAACTCTCAACCCCACAAGGAATCCCACACCACGAAGAACTCTCAAGGCGGTAGAAAGCGAAACGGCTTCATGCACATTGCCCGCGACAAAGAAGGCCCTCCATTGCAGGCCATCAAGGGTCAGGCAACAAACACCACCCGACCACACCGCAGTCACGCACCAACCCGGCCATCGCGAGCACGACCGAAGGCTGGCCACGAGTTCACGAAAGCCCTGATCGCGCAGCAACCCATCAGGACGAGCCGAACCCATGCGATCGCACCGCATTGCCCATGGAAGGAAGGCACGCTAGCGCCTGACGTCGAGGGCAATGCGATTGGACGCGCGACGGCACCGGCCACCGCCGCAACCACGCGGCGACCTGAACCGTCGCGATCGCGACCGAAGGCAGGTTTCGAGCCTGCGAGAAACCTGATCGCGCAGCGAGCCCCTGGGCGAGCCGGAGCGATGCAGCGATCGCACCGCATTGCCCGTTGAAGGGAAGGCCCTCTAGGGCCTGACCGCCGAGGGCAATGCGATTGGACACGCGACGGCACCGGCCACCGCCGCAACCACGCGGCGACCTGAACCGTCGCGATCGCGACCGAAGGCAGGTTTCGAGCCTGCGAGAAACCTGATCGCGCAGCGAGCCCCTGGGCGAGCCGGAGCGATGCAGCGATCCCACCGCATTGCCCGTTGAAGGGAAGGCCCTCTAGGGCCTGACCGCCGAGGGCAATGCAATAAACCTAGTGCGCGGCTTCCTGCCAGGTTCTGCCGGTGCCCATGGAGACGCTGAGGGGGGCGCGTAGGTCGTAGGCGCCGGCCATTTCGGTGCTGACCAGGGTTTTGAGGGTTTCCAGTTCGCCGGGGGCCACTTCGAAGACGAGTTCGTCGTGGACCTGGAGGAGGATGCGGGAGGTGAGGCCGGCGGTGTTGATGGCGCGGTGGACGTTGAGGCCGGCGACCTTGATGATGTCGGCGGCGGAGCCCTGGATGGGGGCGTTGAGGGCCATGCGTTCGGCCATTTCGCGGCGCTGGCGGTTGTCGGAGTTGAGGTCGGGCAGGTATCGGCGGCGGCCGAGGATGGTTTCGGTGTAGCCGTCCTGGCGGGCTTTGGCGACGATGTTGCGGAGGTAGTCGCGGACGCCTCCGAACTGCTCGAAATACTCCTCCATGAGGCCGCGGGCCTCGTCCGGGGAGATGCGGAGCTGCTGGGAGAGGCCGTAGGCGGACAGGCCGTAGGCGAGGCCGTAATTCATGGCCTTGATGCGGGCTCGCAGTTCGCTGTCGATCTGCTCGGGCGGGAGGCCGAACACGCGGGACGCGGTGATGGTGTGGAAGTCGGCGCCGGATCCGAACGCCTCGAGGAGCGCCTCGTCCTCGGAGAGGTGCGCCATGATGCGCAGCTCGATCTGGGAGTAGTCGGCGGTGAGGAGGGATTCGTAGCCGTCGCCGACGACGAACGCCTCGCGGATCTGGCGGCCTTCGGCGGTGCGGATCGGGATGTTCTGCAAGTTCGGGTCGGTGGACGACAGCCGGCCGGTCGCGGCGATCATCTGGTTGAACGTGGTGTGGATGCGCCCGTTGTCGTCGGCCATCGGGATGAGGGAGTCGACGATGCTCTTGAGCTTGGCGACCTCGCGCCAGCGCAGGATGTGCTCGAGGACGGGGTGGGGCTCCTTCTCCAGGAGGTTCGTCAGGGCCTCGGAGTCGGTGGTGTAGCCGGTCTTGGTGCGCTTGGTCTTCGGCAGGTTCAGCTCGTCGAACAGGACCTGCTGGACCTGCTTGGGCGAGCCGAGGTTGAACTCGCGCCCGACGGCGCTGTGGGCCTCCTGCTCCTGCTCTTTGACCTGGCCGCCGAGGGACGCCGACAGGCCCGCGAGGTGGTCGGTGTCGACCGCGATGCCGGCGCGCTCCATGTCGGCGAGGACGCCGACGAGCGGGAGTTCCACTTCCCTGAGGAGGCGGGTGGCGCCGCGCTTCTCGAGGTCCTTGTCGAGGACGTCGGCCAGTTCGGTGACGGCGCGCGCGCGGACCGCGAGGGCCTGCGCGGCCTCTTCTTCGCCCGAGCCGTCGAGGGTGAGCTGCCCTGATTCCTCGGTCTCGCTGCGCAGTTCGCGGTGGAGGTAGCGCAGCGCCAGGTCGGCGAGGTCGAACGTCCGCTGGCCCGGGAGCGCCAGGTAGGCGGCGAGGGCGGTGTCGCTGGTGACGCCGTCGAGGGTCATGCCGCGCGCCGCGAACGCCAGCATCGGGCCCTTGGCCTCGTGGATCGCCTTGGGCCGGGCGGGGTCGGCGAGGTAGGCGGCCAGGGCGCGCTCGTCGTCCTCGATCAGTTCCGCTGGGTCGAGGTGGACGGCCGGGCCCTTCTTGGACGCCAGCGCCACCGCGGTGATCTCGCCCGTGCCGCGCCCCCAGGTGCCGGTGACGGCGATGCCGAGGCGGTCGCCGGCGTTGGCGTCGAGCCAGGTGCCGAGCGCGCCGGGCTCCAGCGCGTCGAGTTCGACGTCGAAGCCTTCGTCGGCCTCGGGCTCGGCCGTCGACAGCGTCGAGTACAGGCGCTCGCGCAGGACGCGGAACTGCAGCGAGTCGAACAGGGTGTGGATCTCCTCGCGGTCCCACTGGCCCATGGTCAGCTGCGGCGGCGCCAGCTCCAGCCCGACCTCGGTGTCGAGCTTGTTGATCTGGTGGTTGCGCAGGACCTGGGCGAGGTGCTCGCGGAGGTTGTCGCCGGCCTTGCCCTTGATCTCCTCCACCCGGGCGACGAGGGTGTCGAGGTCGCCGTACTTGGTCAGCCACTTCGCGGCGGTCTTCGGGCCGACGCCCGGCACGCCGGGCAGGTTGTCGCTGGTCTCCCCCACCAGGGCGGCCAGTTCGCGGTAGCGCTGCGGCGGGACGCCGTACTTGGCCTCGACGGCGGCCGGGTCCATCCGGGAGAGCTCCGACACGCCGCGGACGGGGTAGAGGATCGTGACGTCGTCGTCGACGAGCTGGAACGCGTCCCGGTCGCCGGTGACGATGAGGGTCTTCATCCCGGCGCGGGTGGCCTGGACGGCGAGCGTGGCGATGATGTCGTCGGCCTCGAACCCCGCGACCGACAGCCGCGGGATGCGCAGCGCGTCCAGCACCTCGAAGATCAGGCTGACCTGGCTGCGGAACTCGTCGGGCGTCTTCTGCCGCCCCGCCTTGTACTCCACGTACTGCTCGTGCCGGAACGTCGGCTCCGAGCGGTCGAACGCCACCGCGATGTGGGTGGGCTGCTCGTCCCGGAGGACGTTGATGAGCATGGACGTGAAGCCGTACACGGCGTTGGTCGGCTGCCCGTCGGTCGTGGAGAAGTTCTCCACGGGCAGCGCGAAGAACGCCCGGTAGGCCAGAGAGTGCCCGTCGAGCAGGAGGAGCCGGTCACTCTTGTCAGGGGTCGCTGCTGTCGTCACCACACCAGGAGCCTAGTCTGCGCGTAGGACAGTTTTGTGGAGGCGTAAGTGACTGACACTCCCGGGCCGCAGCCCGCCGCGGGCCACAGCGGCTTCGGACCGGACGCGTACGGCGACCTGGGCAAGGCCATGGGCATCGAGTGCCTGGAGGCATCGCCGAAGCGCGTGGTGGGCCGCATGCCCGTCAAGGGCAACACCCAGCCGTACGGGCTGCTGCACGGCGGCGCGTCCTGCGTGCTGGCCGAGTCGATCGGCTCGACCGGCGCGGCGCTGCACGCCGGGCCCGGCCGCATCGCGGTGGGGATCGAGATCAACGCCACGCACCACCGGTCGGCGACCGAGGGCCATGTGACGGGCGTGGCGACCCGCAGGCACGGCGGGCGGACGCTCGCCACCTACGACATCGTGATCACGGACGACGAGGGGCGCCGCATCTGCACCGCGCGCCTCACCTGCATGCTGCGGGACGCTCCGGAAGGTTGATCCGCGCTTTCTTTGCGATGCGCGCCCCCGGGTCTGTAGCGTGGGTCGAAACAGGCCCGGGACCACCGAGTAGACAACGTACGCCCCGCTAAGGGGCGTACGGCCCCAAAGGTGATCCCGGGCCTCTTTTCGTGTTGCGATCATCGTCTCGCATATTTCACAAAACGGTCACAGCAGATCACGACTCGGCCGCAACCCCCACTGCCGTCTCCTCACGAACGTCCAGGTCAAGTAGCCTCCGTGGCACTGTACAAACGGACGCAAAGAGGCTGTCCACGGACATCTGGAGACGCCCATGCAAGGCGGCAGAAGGTTCCGCACCCTGGCACTCACCGCCGTTGCCGCGCTCGCCCTCGCGGCCTGCGGCGGCGGCGACGACGGCGGCGAGGACTCCAACGCCGGCGGTGGCAAGAGCGACGGCGTGCTCAAACTCGGCTACATCTTCCCCGAGAGCGGTGAGCTGGCCCACCTCGGCCCGCCCCAGATCTCGGCCACCAAGTACGCCATTTCTGAGATCAACAAGGCCGGTGGCGTCCTCGGCAAGCCGATGCCCGAGGTAGTCGGATCCGACGAGGGCGGCAAGGCCGAGATCGCCAACGCGTCGGTCGACCGCCTGCTGGGCCAGAACGTCGACGGCATCGTCGGCGCGGCGGCCTCCGGCATGTCCCTCGCCGTGCTCGACAAGGTCAAGAGCGCGCAGAAGGTGCAGTGCTCGGGCTCCAACACGGCGCCGACGTTCACGGGCTACCAGGACGACGGCTTCTACTTCCGCACCGCGCCGAGCGACGTGCTGCAGGGCCCGATCCTCGCCGACACCATCACCGGTGACGGCCACGCCAACATCGCCATCGCCTACCGCGGCGACGACTACGGCAAGGGCCTGGCCGAGGCGACCAAGGCGGCGCTGGAGAACGTGGGCGGCACCGTGCCGGTCATGGAGGCCTACGAGCCCAACACGACCAACTTCAACGCCACGGTCTCCAAGATCCGCGACGCCAAGCCGGACGCCGTCGTCATGGTCTCCTTCCAGGAGGGCGCCCAGCTCGGCACCAAGCTCATCGAGGCCGGCTTCAAGGCGAACCAGTTCTACAGCGCCGACGGCATGAAGGACGAGGAGATGGCGGAGCGCTTCTCCAAGAGCGACCCGTCCGTCATCGAGGGCTTCAAGGGCACCGGCCCCGCCTCCGTCGAGAACAAGACGTTCACCGACGGCCTGAAGGCCTTCGACCCCAAGCTCGAGGTCTTCCAGTACGCGCCGCAGGTCTACGACTGCGTCGTGGTGATGGCCCTGGCCGCCGAGACCGCCAAGACCGACGACCCCGCCGTCTTCAAGACGAAGATGAACGAGGTCACCAAGGGCGGCGAGAAGTGCACGTCGTTCTCCCAGTGCCGTGACCTGATCAAGGACGGCAAGGACATCGACTACGACGGCGCCAGCGGCCCGCTCGACTTCACCGAGCCCGGCGAGCCCGGCGCCACCGAGATCGAGATCTACGAGTACAACGACAAGGGCAAGTTCGAGATCACCGACACCGTGCAGAGCAAGCCGGTCAGCTGACCTCGATAGCACCAAAGAAGGGCCCCGGCCGATCGGCCGGGGCCCTTCCCATTTCCGTCTCTTCCCTCCCGGGTCCGGGCCGGCGCCACCGCGCCGGCCCGGCCGGGCCCGGTCAGTCGACCTTCGCGAGGGTGCCGAGGTACAGCTCGATGACCTTCGGGTCGTGCAGCAGCTCGGCGCCGGTGCCCGTGTACGCGTTGCGGCCCTGGTCCAGCACGTAGCCCCGGTCGGCGATCTGCAGGCAGCGCCGCGCGTTCTGCTCCACCATCACGATCGACACGCCGCTCGAGTTGATCTGCTTGACCTGCTCGAACACCTCGTCCTGGAACTTCGGCGACAGGCCCGCGGTCGGCTCGTCGAGCATCAGCACCGACGGGTCCATCATCAGCGCCCGGCCCATCGCCACCATCTGCCGCTCACCCCCCGACAGCGCGCCCGCCTTCTGCTTGCGCCGCTCACCGAGCAGCGGGAACAGCCCGCAGACGAACTCGAACCGCTTGTTCCACTGCTTCGGCCGCAGGTACAGCCCCATCTCCAGGTTCTCCTCGACACTCAGCGAGGGGAACACGTTCTGGGTCTGCGGCACGTACCCGACCCCCCGCGACACGAGCTCGTGCGCGGTGAGGTTCGTGATGGGCGCGTCCTTCAGCCGGATCGACCCCGAACGCACCGGGATCAGCCCGAACATCGTCTTGACCAGCGTCGACTTGCCGGCGCCGTTCGGCCCGATCACCGCCACGACCTCCCCCTCCGCGAGGGTGAGGTCGCAGCCGTTGAGGATGTTGACCTCGGGGATGTACCCCGAGACCACCTTCTCCGCCACCAGCAGGGGCTCCGGGGCGGCCTGCCCCGCCGCCCCGGCGTCCTTCTCGGTCATCCGCTACTCCTTCGCCCCTGGCTCGTCGTACCTGGTTCCAAGGTAGGCGTCGATGACGGTCCGGTTGGAACGGATCTGCTCCGGCGGACCCTCGGCGATCACCTGCCCCTGCGCCATGCAGACGACCCAGTCGCTGATGCCCATGACGACGTCCATGTCGTGCTCCACGAACAGCACGGTCATGCCCTCGTCGCGCAACGCCCGGACATGCCCGAGCAGCGACTGCGTCAGCGCCGGGTTCACCCCGGCCATCGGCTCGTCCAGCATCACCATCGACGGGCCCACCATCAGCGCACGCGCCATCTCCAGCAGCTTCCGCTGGCCGCCCGACAGCTCACCGGCGAACGAGTCGCGCATGTGCGCCAGCTTGAACCGGTCGAGCAGCTCCAGGGCGCGCTTCTCCAGCCCGCCCTCCTGCGGACGCCACAGCGGCGGCACCAGCGCGTTGAAGAAGTTCTCACCGCGCTGCCCGACCGCCGCCAGCTTCATGTTCTCCAGCACGGTCAGCCGCGTCAGCGCCTTCGTGAGCTGGAACGTCCGCACCATGCCGCGCCTGGCCATCTTGTGCGCGGCGAGCCCCGCGGCGGGCCGGCCGTCGAACGACCACGTCCCGCTGTCGGCCCGGTCGAACCCGGTCAGCACGTTGAACAGCGTCGTCTTGCCCGCGCCGTTGGGGCCGATCAACGAGGTGATCGTCCCGCGCTGGACCTCCAGGTGGCCGACGTCGACCGCCTTCAGCCCGCCGAACGCCCGGCTCACCCCGTCGGCGACGAGGATCGGATCCGGCTTGGCGATGCCCGGCGTCCCGGTGAGCCCCGCCAACGCGGACTCGTCCGGCAGGACGGTCTCCTCGACCGCCTCCTCGGCCAGCCGCCGGGCCTCGACGATCTCGCTGTCCCCCAGCTCGGCGCGCTCATCCGCGGCGCCCTGCACGTCCTTCGGCTCATCGGTCACGGAGCAACATCTCCCTCCTGCTGCCGAGCACGCCCTGCGGCCGGTAGATCATGATCAGCATGAGCAGCAGGCCCACCACCGCGAAGCGCAGCGGGCCGATGTCCGACGGCGACAGGATGCTGTCGGAGATGTACCCAGCGCTGAGCGCCTGCCGGAGCGAGGTGTCCATCAGCACCAGCAGGAACCAGAACATCCACGCGCCGACGATCGGCCCGAGCACCC
>NZ_SMKB01000002.1:0-109282 GCF_004348575.1 Actinomadura sp. 7K534 | reverse complement strand
CCACAGGGGGGCGCCGGGTGGGAGGCCCGCTTCGGCGGCGGCGAGGGCGGCGGCGGAACCGCCGTCCAGGAGGCGGCGGAGGACGGCCGCGTCGCGCTCGCCCGGTCCCGGCTCCCCGCCCGCCTGCGCCTCGCGGTGCGCCGTGATCAGCCTGGACCGGACGGCCTCCGCCCAGTCGTCGTAAAGCTCCCGCGCGTCCAGGACCAGGCCCGCGCCGACGCCCTCGGCGGCCGCGACCTCCCGCGCCCTGGCCCAGATGGCGCGCTCGGCGACGTGGATGGCGCTCAGCACCGCCTCGATCGGCACGCCCTGCCGCGCCCGGGTGACGCCGAGCTCCGCCACGAACGACAGCTCCGCCTCGGTGGGGCCGCGCCGGGCCGCGATCGCGCGGGTCGCGGCGGCGAGCAGCGCCCGGGTGTGCCCGGCGATGTCGGCGGTCGGGAGCACCGACACCTCCCGGACCATCGACGACACTCCGGCGACGACGGACGGCAGCAGGTCCTTCTCGGCGGTGACGCGCTCGATGAGGTCGATCACCGGAGCCCAGTCGGTGTCAGTGTTCACGGAACCGATTGTGGTGGGCTACAAGGAGGACCGCCAAACGCGTGGCTCCGTCCATGTTTGTCGGCGGTCTCTCATGCATAAGGTTGGACCTCACCACAAATGGACCTGTCCAAGGGAGTTGTGCATGACCTGCCGTGCCGCCGTCATCGGTGCCGGGGCCGCCGGACTTGCCACCGGCAAGGCGATGCTCGACGCGGGCGTGGAGGTCGTGCTCTACGAGAAGGGCGACCGGCCAGGCGGGTTGTGGGCGCGGGACAACGCCGCCGGCCTGTCGCCCGCGTACGCGTCCCTGCACACCAACACCAGCAAGGGGCGCACCGAGTTCGCCGACCTCCCGATGCCCCGGTCGTGGCCGGACTACCCGTCCGCCGACCTGGTCGCGGAGTACCTCGCCGACTACGCGGAGCGGTTCGGCGTCGTCCCGCACATCAGGTTCCACAGCGAGGTCGTCTCCGTCGAACGGGACGGGCCCGAGTGGATCGTGACGACCGGCGACGGGGCGGCCGGCCGCTTCGACGCCGTGGTCGTCGCGAACGGGCACAACTGGGACCCCCGCTGGCCCGACCCCGCCTACCCCGGCACGTTCACCGGGATGCAGATCCACGCCCACGACTACCGGACCCCCGGCATCTTCCGCGACCGGCGGGTGCTGGTCGTGGGCATGGGGAACTCGGCCATGGACATCGCCGTGGACGCCTCCCACGTCGCGCACGGCCCCGTCCTGCTGTCGGCGCGGCGCGGCGTCCACATCGTCCCGAAGTACCTGTTCGGACGGCCCGCGGACGCGACGGGCGGTGCCCTCGCCGTCCTGCCGTGGCGGCTGCGCCAGCGCGTCGCCGAGACGATGCTGCGGCTGGCGGTGGGCGACCCGCAGGACTACGGCCTGCCCGCCCCTTCCGGCGGCCTCTTCCAGAACCACCCGACGATCAGCGACACGATCCTGCACCGGCTGACCCACGGCGAGGTCGAGGCGCGGCCCGGCATCGAGCGCCTGGACGGGGAGAAGGTCGTGTTCACCGACGGCACCGCCGACCCCGTGGACGTGATCGTGTGGGCCACGGGCTACCGGGTCGGCCTCCCGTTCCTGCCGTCCGCGCTGGTAGGCGACGACCCGGAGCGGCTGCCGCTGTACAGGCGCGTCTTCCACCTGGACGAGCCGAGCCTGGCGTTCGTCGGCCTGATGCAGTCCACCGGCGCGGCGCTGCCCATCGTGGAGGCCCAGGCGAAGCTGGCCGCGGCGTACTTCTCCGGCGGGTACGCGCTGCCGCCCGCGCCGGAGCGGCGCCGCGCCGTCGCCCGGGACCTGCGCGCCGCGACCGCCCGCTGGGGCGACCGGCGGCCCATGATGCGCGTCGACTTCGACCGGTACGTCGCGGAGCTGCCCCGGGAGGCGCGGGCCGGTCGGGGCAGGCTCGCCCGCGGCGCCCGCCCCTTCACCCCGACGGACCGTGAGGAGAGCACCCGCATGAACGAAGCGGACCGGAGAGGCTCGGGCGCGGCCCGGCACCGGCAGGCCGCGCGGCCGCCGGGGGACCGCGACCCGCGCGGCCTGCGAGTCCTCGTCACCGGCGCGTCGGGCACGTTCGGCAGGGCGGTCAGCACCCGGCTGGCCGGCCTCGGCGCCCGCGTTGTCGGCCTGGACGCCGCGCCGCGCCCCGACGACCCCGTCGAGGTCATCGCCTGCGACCTCACCGACGACGCGGCCGTCCCGGCGGCGGTGGCGGCGGCGATCGAGAAGCTGGGCGGGCTCGACGTGCTCGTCAACAACGCCGGGATCGGCGGCCCCGCCCCGGCCGAGCTGCCGCCCGGCGACGAGGTGCGCCGCCAGCTCGACGTCAACCTCCTCGGCACCTGGCGGGTGACCGCCGCGTGCGTGGACGCCCTCGTCGAGTCGCGCGGACGCGTCGTCATGCTGTCCTCGCGGATGGCCGTCATGCAGCTTCCCCTGGCCGCGGCCTACGGCGCGTCCAAACGAGCACTCGTCGCATATGCGGATGCTCTTCGCATGGAACTCGGAACGCACGTCGGCGTGACATGCGTGTACCCTTCGGCCGTGCGGAGCCCGATCCATGACTCGACCGCCGCGGCGGGGCTCTCCCTTGAGGGCATGAGCCGCTACGAACCCCTCGACGGCGTGGTGGACGCGGTGCTGCGCGCCGCTCTCTCGCGCCGCCCCCGCCGGGACGTGACGACGACCCGCCGCGGCGCCGTCGAGTTCTTCCTCGCCCGGCACGTACCCGGGCTGACCGACCGGATCGTCGCTCGGACGTTCGCCGACCGGGTCCGCTCGGGGGCGTTCAAGGGCGCCGAGCTGGCGGCCGGTGCCGTCCGCCGCCACACTGGCCGAGCATGAGCACCACGGAGAGGAAGTCGCAGCCGGGTCCGGCGACGCGGCCCCGCGCCCGCGACCTCGTCGGCTACTCCGCCGGCTCGCTCGGGATGGGCGTGTGGGTCACCGTCCCCGGGCTGCTGCTGCTCTACTTCATGACGCACACGCTCGGCGTGTCCCCGTTCCTGGCCGGGCTCACCCTGCTGCTGCCGAAGGCCCTGGACGCGATCGTGCATCCGTGGTTCGGCTCGGTGTCGGACCGGCAGGCGCGCCGCGACGGGCACCGGCGCCGCATGCTGCGCTGGGGGCTGCTGCTGGCGATCGCCTGGATCGGGCTGTTCTCGGTGCCGGCGGGGTTCTCCGGCTGGTCGGCGGCGCTGTGGGTCGGCGGCTTCTACATCCTCGGCAACGTCCTGTACGCCTGCTTCCAGGTGCCGTACCTGACGACGCCGTCCGACCTGAAGATCGGGTACCACGAGCGCACCCGCGTGTTCATGTACCGGATGCTGCTGCTGACGGTCGGCCTGCTCGGCGCGGGCGTCGCGGCTCCGGCGCTGGTCGCGTCGGGCGGACGCGACGACTACGCCCGGATGTCGGTCCTGCTCGCCGGCGTCCTCGTGCTCACCGGCGTCGTCGCGATCGTGTTCATCCGGCGGCTCGCCGACCACTCCGGCTTCCGGATCCCGGACGGGGACCACGCGCACTCCGTCATCGACGACCTCCGCATCACGTGGCGGGACCGCGACTTCCGCGCCCTGACGCTGTCGTACCTGTTCACCGGCATCACCACGCACATCTTCCTCGCGGCGGTGCCGTTCTACACCGAGTACACGTTCGACGACGAGCGGCTGACCGCGGTGTTCATGGGGGCGTTCCTCGTCCCCGCGGCGGTCGCCGGGCCCGTCTGGAAGAAGGTGTCGGAGCGCGCGGGCAAGCAGCGCTGCCTGCTGTTCTGCCAGGTCGTCTTCGTCATCGGGTCGCTCGCCCTGTGGCCGGGGGAGGCGATGGGCGTGCTGCCGACGCTCGCGGTGATCGTCGTGCTGGGCTCCGCGTTCGCCGGCCTCCAGCTCTTCGCGTTCTCCCTGATCCCCGACATCGTGGCCGCCGCCGAGGCCCGGGGCACGGCCCGCGCCGGCGCCTACACCGGCGTGTGGACGGCGACGGAGGCGACCGGCACCGCCATCGGCCCCTACGTGTACTCGGCGGTGCTCGCCGCGGGCGGCTTCGTCGCCACGACCGAGGGGCGGGCCGTCGCGCAGTCGGACTCCGCGATCCTGGCGCTGCTCATCGGCGTGACGGTGGTGCCCGCCGCGCTGATGGCGGTCGCGGTCGCGTTCCAGCGCCGCTTCGCCCTCGACCGCGCCCCCGCTCGCTGACCCCCGCCCGCTGACCGCGCCCGTCACCGCCGGGCGGGCGCTCACTCGTCCGCGGTGTGGATCCTCCGCGCCTGGTAGACGACGTCGGGGACGGCGTGCGCGCGCAGGCCGCGCAGGAGGTCGCGCCAGTCCGCGGACCAGCCCGCGCGGGGGCCGTGCCGCTCGGTGAGCGCGCACGCGAGCAGGCCGCCGGCGAGGTCGCCGCGCGCGACGAGCCGGGCCGCGTGGGGGTGCGCCTCCTCGGGGGCGGGCCGGGCGTGTTCGGTGTACTCGGACGGCCCGGTGGCGAGGGCGTCCGCGACGTCCAGGACGGCCAGGACGCCGAGTCCCGCGCACCTCCCGGCCAGCGCGTCGATCTCGCCGGCGGCGCCGGGCCCGTCCCAGCGGAGGACGGCGGCGGCCAGTTCGGTCGCGACCGGCTCGGGCAGGCGGCCCTCCACCGCCTGCACTGCGCGCTCCCCGAGCGTCCGGTGCCGGGCGGAGGCGTCCCGCACCGCCTCGGCCAGCGCGATGAGCCGCTGGAACGCGGGCAGGTCGCGCTCGGGCTCGGCGTCGGGCACGGCCGGGGCGGCGGCGAGCCCGGCGGCGGCACCGCCGAGTTCGGCGGCTCCGATGCCGGTCGTGACGCAGCGGACGAGGGCGTGCACCGCGTCCCGCCAGGCGCGGGTCTCGTCCAGGTCCGTGACGAGGCCGGCGAGCAGGGCGGGCGCTTCCGGCGCCCACGGCGCCCAGGTGGCGACGGCGGGCAGCGCCGCGGCGCGGGCCTCCGGGTCGGCGGAGCGCGCGACGCGCAGCACCAGCGCGGCGTAGCGGCTCCGGAACCGCTCCTCGACGTACACGGGCGGCGTGCCGAGCACCTGCCGGGCGAGGTCGCGCGGCCCCTCCGCGGCCTCGGCCAGGATCCGCCGCGCGACCGGCTCGTCCAGGCGGTCGCGGACGGCGGAGGCGATCGCGGCCCGCACGTCCCGGTGCTGGCCGGGGTCGTCCCAGGCGGCGGCGAGCGCGTCCATGGCGTCCGGCACCCGGTTGCGGAGCAGGATCCGCGCGGCCTCCTTCCGCGCGGTGACCTTGCCGTCCGCCAGCACCGGCCGGAGCATCGCCGACAGCGCCGACGGCGGGACGAACCGCGCCGCCCGGGCCGCGGCGTAGACGGCGACGTGCGCGTCGTCCGACTCGGCGCGGGCGAGCAGCTCGGGCAGGACCTCCTGCGGGGAGCGGGTCCACGGCAGGACGGTGAGCGCGATGCGCCGGACGTACGGGTCGCCTGACTCGAAGTAGGGGCGCAGCCGGGACGCCTCCGTCCCGGGGATCCGCGCCAGGGCCGAGACGGCGGCCGCCCGGTCGGTGGCGGGCGCCTCCCCGTCCGCCGCCACCCGTTCGAGCAGGGCGCGGTAGGCGTCGCGCTGCCGGGCCGTCCAGCGGTCCGCCCAGGCCGGGACGATGCGCGGCACGTAGGTGACGTCGGGGCGCCGGAAGCGCCCGGCGGGGGCGGTCCCGGAGAGGACGAGGCCGAGGAGGTCGGTGCGCTCGCGGGCGATGGCCGACAGGACCGCCGGGACCGCGACCGCCGACGGGTCGCGGGCCACGACCCGCCCGGCGCGTTCGGCGCGGGTCCCGGGCGCGGCGAGCCACAGGGTGATCGCCTGGGTGAGGACGCCGTCGTCGCGGGCGTCGAGGGCCGCCTCCAGGGCGTCCTGCAGTACCGGGACGCGGTGCGCGCGGCGGCGCAGCGCCCGGACGGCCAGCAGTGCGAGCCGGTGGTCGTCGCGGCGCGCGCCCGCCTCCAGGCGCGGTGCGAGCATCGCCGCGAGCAGGTGCTCCTGCCCGCGCCGCAGCACCCGGTCGAGGCCGCCGAGGGCGAGCGAGCCCGTACTGCCGGCCACCCGGTCCACCAGCTCCAGGCCGGAGACGAGGAGGTCCGCGTCGTCGTGCGCGGCGCCCTGGCGGCACAGCGCCGCGGCGATCCGGCCGATCTGGTGCCGGGTCTGGTAGGAGGTGTCGCGGGCGTTCAGCGCGTCGTCCGCGAGCCGCCCGGCCGCCGCCGCGGGCCCGGCGCGCAGCAGCCCCTCCGGGACGGACGTCAGCGCGTACAGCGCGCTGAGCCGGACGGGATCCTGCTCGTTGCGCAGCCGCGCGAGCGACTCCAGCGCCGCGCCGAGCACCGCCGGGTCGCCGGAGCGGCCCGCGCACCGGATGAGCAGCGCGTAGCCGGTGGCGCGCTCGTCGGCGTCCGGCCGGCGGGTCAGCTCGCCGAGGATCGGCAGGGCCTCCTCGTACGGCAGGAACGCCGCCATCGCCCACGTCCGGGACGGCGTCCCGGCGACCTTGCGCAGGCCCATCATGCGGCGGGCCTCCCGGTACCGCAGCGCGCGCGGGAGGACGTCCAGCAGGTCCTCGTCCAGCTCGGCGGCGCCGCGGTCGACGCCGCGCATGGCCGCCTCGAACACCGCCTCCCGGCGGCTCGGCGGGAACGCCGCCAGCAGCCGCCGCAGCGCGCCCGCGTCCTCCCGGACGGCGCGCGCGACGGCGGCCACGTCGCGGTCGCCGAGCCGCGCGAACCGGTCCCGGACGGACCTGCGGTGCAGCAGGACGGCCAGGTCCGCGCGGTGCGAGTCCGACAGCAGCAGGGCGAGCATCCGCTCCGGCTCGGCGTCCAGCAGCGCACCGGCCGCGGGGTGCAGCGGCCGCGGCAGCGGCCGGGTGCGGCAGTGCCGCTCCAGCAGCCGGACGACCCGGCCGGGGTCGTGCCGCAGCGCCGCCGCGACACCGGGCGCGTGGTGGAACCACCAGGCGTTCCGCGCCGCCTCGGGCAGCTCGGCGAGGCTGCGCTCGGCGTGGCCGAGCACGGCGTCCGGGTGGGCGCGGCCCAGCGCCGCCCAGTTCCCGACGGCGTGCGCGAGCCCGTCGAGCCGCTCGGCCACGGCGGGCGCGGCGCAGGCGGGCAGCAGCGTCGCCGCCTCCTGATCGCCCCAGCGGTCCGCGACCCGGCCGACGAGCGCGTCGGCCAGGTCGCCGCGCCGGTACTTGCGGACGGACTCGTACAGCGCCGCGCGCACCGCCGCGGGGGCGTCCTCCAGCCCGTCGAGGAACGCCCCCGGCGCGGCGCCGTACCGGACCGCCAGCCGGATCGCCCGGCAGGCCAGGCCGGCGTCCGGGTCGCCCGTCGCGCGCACCAGGTGCGCCACGGACGCCTCGTCCCGGACGGCCGCCGCGACGAACAGCGCCAGCGACCGCTCGTAGTGGCCCCGCGCGGACAGCTCGTCCAGCAGGGCCGCGAGGGCGGGGTCGCCGGACAGGCCGCGCAGGTCCGCCAGCCGGCGGCAGCGGGCCTTGAACGGCAGCGGTTCGATCTCGGTCAGGAGCTCCTCGGCGCGCATGGCACGCCATCCTGCCCGACCGAGGATCCCGCTTTCAGGTGATTATCCGGCCGCGGGGTGCGGGATCGACTTGTGCTCCAGGTAGGCGTGCAGGCCCTCGGGGCCCAGTTCGCGGCCCAGGCCGCTGCTCTTGTAGCCGCCGAACGGGGTGTTCGGGTCGAGGGTGTACATGTTGACGCCGCAGCTGCCGGTGCGGATGCGGCGGGCGACCTCGACGCCGTGGTCGACGTCGGCCGTCCAGACCGAGCCGCCCAGGCCGTACTCGCTGTCGTTGGCGATGCGGACGGCGTCCGCCTCGTCGTCGTAGGGGATGAGGACGAGGACCGGGCCGAAGATCTCCTCGCGGGCGATGCGCATGTCGTTGGCGACGTCGCCGAACACGGTCGGCGCGACGTACCAGCCGCGGTCGTGCGGGCGGTTCAGGCCGCCGGTGATCAGCTTGGCCCCCTCGTCCTGCCCGACGCGGATGTAGTTCTCCACCCGCTCCTGCTGCCGCCTGGCGACGAGCGGGCCGATCTCGGTGCCGTAGTCGGCGGGGTCGCCGACGGCGAGGCCGCCGACCATGGCGGCGAGGGCGTCGGCGACCTCGTCGTAGCGGCGGCGGGACGCGAGGATGCGGGTCTGCGCGGCGCACGCCTGGCCGTTGTTCATCAGCGCCGCCAGCTTGAAGCCCTCGATGGTGGCGGCCAGGTCGGCGTCGTCCAGGATGATCGCGGCGGACTTGCCGCCGAGCTCCAGCGTGACCCGCTTGAGCTGTTCGCCGCACACCGCGCCGATCTTGCGTCCGGCGGCGGTGGAGCCGGTGAACGAGACCTTGTCGACGTCCGGGTGCGCGACGAGGTGCGCGCCGACCTCGCGGCCCGCCGGGACGATGTTGACGACCCCGGCCGGGATCCCGGCCTCCTTGATCCACTCGGCGAGGAGGTAGGTGTCCAGGGGCGTCTCGGGGGACGGCTTGGCCACCACGGTGCAGCCGGCGATGAGCGCGGGGGCGAGCTTGAGCATCAGCGTGAACTGCGGGACGTTCCACGGGACGATCGCCGCGACGACGCCGGCCGGCTCCTGGGTCACGGTGACCGGGCCGAGCATGCCCTGCCGCTCCTCCTCCCACGTGTAGGAGGCGGCGAGGTCCACGTAGTACTGCAGCACCATCTGCGGGATGGCGGCCTGGCCGAACACCGAGAACATGATCGGCGAGCCCATCTCGGCGGTCACGAGGTCGGCCATCTCCTGCTGCCGCTCGGCGTAGATGGACGACAGCCGCCCGACGATCTCGGCGCGCTCCGCGGGCGTCATCCGCGGCCAGGGGCCCTCGTCGAAGGCGCGCCGCGCGGCGGCGACCGCCGCGTCGATGTCGGCCTCGGTGCCCTCGGGCACCCTGCCGAGGACCTCCTCGGTGTGCGGGGAGATGACGTCGATCGTGCCGGTGCCGGCCGGTGCGGCCCACTCGCCGCCGATGAACAGCCGATCGTGCTCACGCATGCTGCCGTGCCTCCTGACCGAGTGCTTGCTTGGGGCACAGCATCGCACGCCTGCCCGCCCGGCGGAAGAGCGATGAGACTCGCGTCTCACCTGGAGTCTGCTCCGGGTTCGAGCGGTCAGCGAAGGTGGGTGTTGGGTTCGCGCGCGCGGGGGGCCAGGTCGGGGATCTCGGTGAGCGCGACGCCCGCCGCCGTGAGGATCTCCGCGCCCCTGCCCTCGGTGAAGAGGGCCGGTTCCCGCCAGGCGAACACCACGCGCCGCGCGCCGGACGCCACGATCAGCTCGGCGCACGGCCGGGGCCGGGACGCCCGGTGCCCGCACGGTTCGAGGGAGCTGTAGACGGTCGCGCCGGCCAGGTCGCCGGACGTCTTGGCGAGGGCGGCCTCCTCGGCGTGGTCGTGCGGGTCGTCCTCGCGGGAGAAGCCGCGCGCGATCTCCCGGCCGTCCGCGCCGACGATCACCGCGCCGACGGAGAACGCGGTGGCCGACGGCGGGCACAGCCTCGCCAGGTCGCACGCCAGCTCCAGCCAGGCCCGGTCCGGGTCACCCACGCGCGTTCCCGATCAGGTAGCGCAGCAGCGCGAGGTCGCCGATGCGGGTGGCCTCCGCGAGCCGCATCGGGCGCTCCGGCGACTGCGGGAACACCCCGGACCGGACGAAGCGCGGCGCCGCCGGGTCGCCGATGAAGAACGGCGCGACCACGAGCTGCAGCTCGTCCACCAGGTCCGCGGTCAGGAACAGCGTGTGCACCCCGCCGCCGCCCTCGACCATGAGCCGCCGGACGCCCCGCGCGGCGAGGTCGCCGAGCACCCGCGGCAGCGAGAGGGGGTCGCCGGCGTCCACGACCTCGGCGAGGCCGGCCAGCCGCGGCGCCAGCTCCCCGGCCGCGGCGGGCGGCGCGTACACCAGTTTCGGCGCGTCCCCCGTGGTGAAGAACCGCGCGCCGGGGTCGAGGTCGCCGCTCCAGGTCAGCGTCACCTTGGTCAGGTCGGCCGGCTGCCCGCGCGCGACCCGCTTGGCGCGCCGCGCCTCGGAGCGGATCAGCAGTTCGGGGTCGTCGGCCCGGACGGTCCCGGCGCCGACGAGGATGGCGTCGCAGCCGGCGCGGACCGCGTCGACGCGGTCGAAGTCCGCGGCGCTGGACAGCCGCAGCCGCTCCGGGGTCGCGTCGTCGATGTAGCCGTCTGCGGACATCGCGCAGCTCAGCAGCACGTACGGACGATCACTCACCCCGCAACCCTACGGGAGCCCCGGCGACCGGGGCCGCGCGGCCATCGAAGATCGTTTGGGATGACACGGCGTTTCTGCGCGGGATGTGTCGGAGGGGGTGCCTATGGTTGCTGCGACATGCGATTCCTGCACACCTCCGACTGGCATCTCGGCAGGTCCTTCCACCGCGAGGACCTGCTGGCCGCGCAGGCGGCGTTCGTCGACCACCTGGTCGCGACCGTCGCGGCGGAGCGGGTCGACTGCGTGCTCATCTCCGGGGACGTCTACGACCGGGCGCTGCCGCCCGTCGACGCCGTCCGGCTGTGCGACGAGGCGCTGCGGCGGCTCGCCGCCCTCACCCGCGTGGTGCTCATCGCTGGCAACCACGATTCGGCGCGGCGCCTCGGCTTCGGGGCGGAGCTGATGGACGACGCGGGGGTCCACATCCGCACCGACTTCGCCCGGGTGGGGGAGCCCGTCATCGTCGGGGACACCGCCGTCTACGGCATCCCCTACCTGGAGCCCGAACTCGTCCGCCACCCCTGGGACCTGGACGAGCGCAGCCACGCCGCCGCGCTCACCGAGGCGATGCGCCGCATCCGGGCGGACGCCGCGGGCCGCGCGGAGCGGCCGGTCGTGCTGGCGCACGCGTTCGTGACCGGCGGCGAGGCCAGCGAGAGCGAACGCGACATCTCGGTCGGCGGGTCGTCGCAGGTGGCGGCGTCGGTGTTCGAGGGCGCCGACTACGCGGCGCTCGGCCACCTGCACGGCCGGTGGAGCGTCACCGACCGCGTCCGCTACTCGGGCTCGCCGCTCGCGTACTCGTTCTCCGAGGCCGACCACGTCAAGGGCTCCTGGCTGGTCGAACTGCGCGACGGCGCGGTCGCGGCGGAGTTCGTGGAGGCGCCCGTCCCGCGCCGCCTGGCCCGCCTCAGGGGACGCCTCGACGACCTGCTCACCGACCCCTCGTACGAAGCGCTCGAAGACCGCTGGCTCCAGGTCACGCTCACCGACCCGCGCCGCCCGTCCGCCGCGATGGAGCGGCTGCGCCGCCGGTTCCCGCACGCGCTCGTCCTCGGCTTCGAGCCGGAGGGCGGCGGGACGGACGGGGCCCGCACCTGGTCCGAACGCGTCCGCGAACGCTCCGCACTGGAGATCGCGGGCGACTTCGTCGCCGAGGTCACCGACGGCCCCGCGACCGAAGCCGAGCGCGCCCTCCTGCACGAGGCGTTCGAGCACTGCCGCCGCCGGGAGGCCCTGGCGTGAGGCTGCACCGGCTGCGGATCACGGCGTTCGGTCCCTTCTCCGGTACCGAGGAGATCGACTTCGACGCGCTGTCGGACGCCGGGCTCTTCCTCGTCCAGGGCCGCACCGGCGCCGGGAAGACGAGCATCCTCGACGCGGTGTGCTTCGCGCTGTACGGGCAGGTCCCGGGCGCGCGCAACGCCGCGAAGGGGCTGCGCAGCGACCACGCGGCCCCCGGCACGGGCCCGTCCGTGGTGCTGGAGACGACGATCCGCGGCCGCCGCCTGCGCATCACCCGGTCGCCCGCGTGGGAGCGGCCGAAGCTGCGCGGCACCGGGACCACCGCCGAGCACGCCAAGGTCATCCTGGAGGAGCTCGAGGACGGCACGTGGGTCGGGCTGACCACCCGGCTCGACGAGGCGGGCGACCTCGTCTCCCGGCTGCTCGGGATGACGGCCGTCCAGTTCTGCCAGGTCGCGCTGCTGCCGCAGGGCGAGTTCGCCGGGTTCCTGCGGGCCGGGGCCGACGAGCGCCGCAGGGTCCTGGAGCGGCTCTTCGCGACGGAGGTCTTCACGCACGTCGAGAAGTGGCTGGCCGACCGGCGGGCGGCAAGCGGGCGCGAGGCCGCCGAGCTGGGCGCGGCGGCGTCCTCGGTCGCCGGCCGCATCGCCGAGACGACGGGCGTCCCCTCGCCGCTCGGAGAACGCCCGGCGGTCCCGGCGCCGCGCCGGCCCGAGCCCGCCCCCGAACCGGCCGCCGACATCGGGGCGCTGCCCGCGTGGGCCGCCGAGCTCGCCGCCGGCCACGTTGACGTCCGCGCCGTCACAGAGGGGCTGCGTCAAGAAGTCAGGACACGGCTCGAAGCCGCCCGCCGGGCACTGGAGGACGCCAGGGCCCTCGCCGACCGGCAGCGCGGCCACGCCGACGCGCTCGCCCGCCGGGAGGCCCTGCGCGAGCACGCCGAGGAGAAGTCGCGCATGGCGTCGCGGCTGTACGCCGCGGAGCGCGCCGGCCG
Organism: Actinomadura sp. 7K534; assembly: GCF_004348575.1. Lineage (NCBI taxonomy): Bacteria > Bacillati > Actinomycetota > Actinomycetes > Streptosporangiales > Thermomonosporaceae > Actinomadura > Actinomadura sp. 7K534. Next base: position 96,685 of record NZ_SMKB01000002.1, on the reverse strand, counting down.
GGCCGTCCCGCTGGTGCGCGCCGTCCAGGCCCGGCACGCGGAGGCGCGGCGGGCGCGCCGGTGGGCCGACGAGAAGCGCGCCGAGGCCGGGGCGCTCCTGCCGCCGAACGCGTCGGAGGACGTGCTGGTCAAGGCCGAGCGGGCCCGCCGTGACGAGATCGCGAAGCTGGAGCGCGCCCGCGGTGAGGTGGCCAGGCTCCGGCAGGTCGAGGACGAGCGCGCGGCGCTGGCGCGCGAGCTTGCCGAGCTGGAGCCCAGGGAGGCGCGGCTCGCCGCGACCCTCGCCGAACTGCCCGGAATCGTCGCCGCCCGCCGGACCGAGCTGGAAGCGGCCAACATCGCGGCGGCGGGACGCCCCGGAGCGGAGGCCGCCGTCCGAGAGGCCGTGCGGCGGCTCGACGCGGCGCACCGCCGCGACCAGCTGGAGCTTCGCCTCGCCGAAGCGGAGGCGGGGTACCGGTCGGCGGTCGACGCCGCGCAGGCGGCCAAGGAGCGGGTCCTCGACCTGCGGCAGGCGCGGCTGGACGGGATGGCGTCCGTCCTCGCCGGGGAGCTGCGGGACGGCGAGCCCTGCCGGGTCTGCGGCTCGACCGAGCACCCGGACCCCGGCGCGCCGCCCGGCGACATCCCGGACGAGGCGGAGATCGAGCGCGCGCAGGCCGGAGCGGACGAGGCCCAGGAGGCCCGGGAGCGGGCCGGGACCGCCCTGGAGGGGTTGCGCTCCGAACGCGACCATGCGCTGGAGACCGCCGGGGAGGCCGACGCCGAGACCATCGCCGGGGAACTCGGAGAGGCGGAACTGGCGCTGCAGGCCGTGAACGCCCGCGCGGCGGAGGCCGAACGGCTTGAGGGTGCTCTCCTCCGGGACGAGCGGGAACTCGAGAACGTCCGCGAGGAGCACGAGGTGGTCTCGCGCGACCTCGCCGCGAACCGCGCCCGCGACCCGGATCTCGCGGTGGAGCAGGCCAGGCTGTCCGCCGAGCTCGACGAGGCGCGCGGCGAGGACGCGACGATCGAGGCGCGCATCGCCCGGCTCGGCCGCGAGGCGGGCGTGCTCGCCGCGACGATCGAGGCGCTGCGCGAATCCGACCGCGCCGCCGCGGAACTGGCCGCCGCCCGCGAGAACGCGAGGGCCGCCGCCGAGGCGGAGGGGTTCCGCACCCCGGAGGAGGTCCTCGACGCCGCGCTGCGGGACGAGGAGCAGGGCGCCCTGCGCGACAAGATCCGCCGGCTGGACAACGAGGAGGCCGCCGTCCGCGACCGGCTCCAGGACCCGGCACTGGTGAAGGCGGCGGCAGAGCCCGCCCCGGATCTGCCGGCCCTCGAGGCCGCGCTCGCCGCGGCGGAAGCGGCGCACACCGCGGCGGCGAGCGCCGCCGACCGCGCCCGGCTGCGTTGTGACCGGCTGGCCGATCTGCGTGCCGGACTCGGCGAGGCCGTCGGCGCGTGGCGTCCCGCAGCCGAGCGCCACGAGGTGGCCGAGCGCCTCGCGGGCCTGACGTCCGGCAAGCACGCCGCGAACCGGCACGCCATGTCGCTGTCGGCGTACGTGCTGGCCGCCCGCCTGGAGCAGGTCGTCGCCGCCGCGAACGAGCGGCTCTCGCGCATGTCCGGCAGCCGCTACGCCCTGCTGCACACCACCGAGAAGGCGGCGGGCGACCGCACGCGGGGCGCGGGCGGGCTCGGCCTGCGGATCGCCGACGCCTGGACGGGCATGGAACGCGACCCGGTGACGCTGTCGGGCGGCGAGTCGTTCATCACCTCGCTGTCGCTGGCGCTCGGCCTCGCCGACGTCGTCACCGCCGAGGCGGGCGGCACCGAGATCGGCACGCTGTTCGTCGACGAGGGCTTCGGCACCCTCGACGAGGAGACGCTCGACGAGGTCATGGACGTCCTCGACGGCCTGCGCGACGGCGGCCGGGCCGTCGGCGTCGTCAGCCACGTCGCCGAGCTGCGCACCCGCATCCCCGCGCAGCTGCGCGTCACCAAGGACCGCGCCGGCTCCACCGCCATGGTCACCGTCTGACGGGGCGCCCCGGCCCCGCGGCGTCCCCCCGGCGGGACGTCACAGGTAGAGGCCGGTGCCGTGCTCGGGACGTTCGCTGGCGATGGCGTGCAGGTCCCGCTCGCGCATGACGAGGTAGTTCTCGCCCTGGATCTCGACCTCGAACTGGTCGCCCGGGTGGTACAGCACCCGGTCGCCGGGCTTGACGACGCGCACGTGGTGGCCGACGCCGCAGACCTCACCCCAGACCAGGCGGTTGGCCTGCTCCACCGTCGCCGGGATGACGATCCCGCCGGTGCTGCGGCGCTCACCGCCGTCCTTCTCGGTCCTGATCATGACGCGGTCGTGGAGCATCTGGACTTCGAACTTAGGCTCGGACACGCTGGGGAGTTTATCCGCCGCCCCGGGGCAGAACGTTCCACGAGCATGCGGTGATCTCCGCCCACCCGGAACGCCCCGGTTCAGCGGACGGCGGGCAGGTGGCGGTCGCCGCCGGCGTGCGGCGGCTCGGGCGGGCCCGGATCCTCGTGCCGGGGGAACATGATCAGCGCCACCAGCGCCAGCGCGAAGCCGCCGGTCCGCAGCAGGAACGGCCCGGTCTCGCGCGGCCAGTCCTCGCCGAACAGGAACGTGCTGCTGAGGATCAGGTACGTCCGGCCGATGACGGTGAGCACCACCGCGATGATCGCGACGCGGCAGCGCTGCAGCGCGACCTGCAACTGGCCGAGCGCGATCGCGGCGGCCCCGATCGTCAGCCACGGGTAGGCGGACTCCAGCACCGCCTGGAGGCTGCCGGTCTCCATGTACACGATCGAGATGCCGCGGATGCCGGCCTCGGCCAGCCCGGCGCAGGCCCCGGCGCCGATGCCGTAGGCGACCCCGGCGAGCTTGCGGGCGTGCCGGCCGCCGGCGCGCCGGTCCCCGACGAGCCAGACGAGCGCGGCGATGACGATGGCCGGGGCGCAGATCGCGAGCATCGTCCACGGGCTGAGCAGCGTTCCCACCAGCGTGTGCTCCGCCCGCACCTCGCCCCCGGACGTGGCCGAGAGCCCGATCAGGATCGTGGCGAGGACGAACAGCGCGACGCTGGTCCACTCCCGCCCGCTCAGCCGCTCGCCGAGGAAGCGCACCGCGAACCAGACGAGGAGCACCAGGCCCGCCGCGAAGATCGGCTGCACGACGGGCAGCGGCACCCGGGAGAACGCGACGACCTCGTACCCGAGGCCGAGGAAGAGCAGGAGCCCGCCGCCCAGCCAGATCGGGTCGGTGAGCATGAGCCGCGCGACGCGGAACGGGCGGCTGCCGCGCAGCGGCTCCATGCGGCGGGCGGAGATCCGGAAGACGAGGAACGCGATGTAGTAGATGGTCGTGGCGAGCAAGGCCAGGGCGGCGTAACCCAGGTCGTGACCCATCGGGGGAGGAACCTCTCGGTTTGGCGAGTCGAGCGGAGCTCGTCCATCTGATGGTGGTGGGGGCTGGTGGACGGTGGGTGTCGTTCGCGCGCCAAACCGAATCGACCTTGCTCGCCAGCTTGCCCTGTTACTCCGCCCGGTACAAGGGCGCGGTCCTTGACCGCATGATCACTTGTATTTACGCCCCGTGGTGGAGGACATCCGCGCGAGCAGGCCGCGGGGCAGGAGCCGGCTGGCGCCCACGATCGCCTTGTACTGGGGGCTGGGGACGCTCACGAGGACGCCGCGCCGCAGATCGCGCAGCGCGGCGTCGACGACGTCGTCCTTGTCAAGCCACATGAAGTCCGGGACGTCCGACATGTCCATCTGAGCGCGTTCGTGGAACTCGGTGTGCACGAAGCCCGGGCACAGCGCCATCACGCGCACCCCGCCCCCCGAGCGCGCCCGGATGTCGGCGGAGACGCCCTCGCTGAAGCTCACCGCCCACGCCTTCGACGCCCCGTAGGTGCCGCGGGTCGCGAACGCCGAGACCGACGAAACGTTGATGACGCCGCCCCGCCCGCGCTCCAGCATCCCCGGCAGGGCGGCGTGGGTGAGCCGCAGGACGGCCTCGCAGTGGACCCTGAGCATCGTCAGCTCGTCCGCCACCGGGACGTCGAGGAACTTGCCCCGGTTGGCGAACCCGGCGTTGTTGACCAGGAGGCCGATGTCCTCGCGGACGCGCTCCTCGGCGGCGGTCAGGCCCTTCTCGGTGGACAGGTCGGCGGTCAACGTCTCGGTGCGGACGGCGTAGGTCTCGTGCAGCTCCGCGGCGGCCCGCTCCAGCCGCGCGGTGTCGCGGGCCAGCAGGACGAGGTCGAAGCCGTCGGCGGCGAGGCGGCGGGCGAAGGCGGCACCGATCCCCGCGGTGGCACCGGTGATGAAGGCGGTCGGCATGGGCCGAGCCTATGCCGACCGCCGGGTGGTCCGGGGCGGGCCAGGGCTCATCAGGGGCTCATCGGGCGGCGGCCCTCGCCCGGAAGTGCCGCGGGTCGGGACGCCGGGTGGCGCGGCGGTAGGCGAAGGTGAACCCCGGCCAGTTGTTGACGACCTTGCCGTCGGCGGTCATGTACCAGCTGTCGCAGCCCGTCTCCCACACGGTCGAGCGCATCCGCTCCCGCATCTCCCGGGTGAACGCGTCCTGCACGTCCGGCCGCACGTCGATCCAGTCGAGCCCGTGCCGGCGCAGCACCTCCACGCAGCCGAGAATGTACCGGAACTGCGACTCCAGCATGTAGATGATCGAGTTGTGCCCGAGGTTGGTGTACGGCCCGTACAGCAGGAACAGGTTGGGGAAGCCGCTGACCGTGATGCCGAGGTGCGCCTCCGCGCCGTCCCGCCACGCCTCGTTCAGCTCCCGGCCGTCCCGCCCGACGATCTTCATCGGGGCGAGGAAGTCGCTGGTCTGGAACCCGGTGCCGTACACGATGACGTCCACGCCGTACTCGCGTTCCGCGGTCCGGACGCCGGCCGGGGTGATCTGCTCGATCGGGTCGGTGACCAGGTCGACGTGCGGCCGGGCGAGCGCCGGGTAGTAGTCGTTGGAGATGAGGATCCGCTTGCAGCCCAGCGGGTAGTCGGGGATGAGGGCCCTGCGCAGCGCGGGGTCGTCCACACCTTCCTTCAGCGTCTTCCTGAACCGGCTGTCCACCATCGACAGCAGCTTCGGGTATTTGAAGAACCCGATCGCCCGCGACTCGAGCAGCGCGTAGATCCTGGCGCGGTTCAGCTCGTACAGGCCCGGCACGTTCCCGAGGAGGGCCTGCTGCCACGCCCGGTACGGCTTGTCGGGCTTGTCGATGACGTAGGGCGCGGACCGCTGGAACAGCCGCAGCTCCGCCGCCTCCTCGGCGATCTCGGGGACGAACTGGACCGCGCTCGCGCCCGTGCCGATCACCGCGACCCGCTTGCCGCGCAGGTCGGCGCCGTGGTCCCAGCGGGCGGAGTGGAAGCTCGTCCCGGTGAACGAGTCGCGGCCCTCGATGTCCGGCAGGACCGGCCGGTTGAGCTGCCCGCAGCCCGAGACCAGGACCCGCGACTCCAGCACGCCGGAGGTCGTGGAGATCCGCCAGCGGGCCCGCTCCTCGTCGAACCGCGCCTCGGTCACCTCGGTGCCGAACCTGATCCGGTCGAGCACGCCGTACTTGCCGGCGCAGTGCCGCAGGTATTCGAGGATCTCCGCCTGCGGCGGGAAGCGCCGCGTCCAGTCCGTCTTCCGCTCGAAGGAGTACGAGTACAGGTGCGAGGGGACGTCGCAGGCGGCGCCCGGATAGGTGTTGTCCCGCCAGGTGCCGCCGAGACCGTCCGCCTTCTCCAGGATCACGACGTCGTGGATCCCGGCCTGCCGCAGCCGGATCGCCATCCCGATCCCGCCGAACCCGCTTCCGATGATCACCGCACTGTGCACCATGGGCCGTCCGAACCTCATTCTGTAACGGTCTCCATGAGCGTAGGTGACCACGAGGTCACTGAACAGACGTCGCCCGGATCCGGCTCGGACGAGCCCGTGCCGCGCGGGCGAACGGCCGCGGGCGTGAAACAATCGCTCTGATCCGTCCCGCTGGGCCCGCGGCCCTGAAGAGGTGACACGACATGGCTGTGCCGGCGTGGCTGGGCGCGGCCGGCGCCTGGTCGTTCGTCGTGACCTTCCTGCTGGACGGGTGGACCCGGCCGGGGTACCGGCCCGTCCGGCACCCGGTCAGCGCCCTGGCCCTCGGCTCCCGGGGCTGGCTGCAGACGGCGAACTTCATCGTGTGCGGCCTGCTGATCGCGGCGGGCGCGGTGTCGCTTGCGGAACCGCTGAGCGGCGGGCTCGCGGTCGTGGTGGGCCTGTTCGGCGCCGCCCTCGTGGCCTCCGGCGTCTTCCCGATGGACGCCATGCGGGGCTACCCGCCGGGGACGTCCGACGAGACGCCCGCGGACGTGTCGGTGAGCCACCGGATCCATGACTGGGCCGGGATGGCCGTCTTCGGGGCACTGCCGCTCGCGGCGCTCCTGGCGGTGTTCGACGCCCCCGGCGCGGGGTGGAAGTGGTACTCGGGCGTGACGTGCGCGGCCCTGGCCGGCGGCCTGGTCGCGTTCGGGTCGGCATGGGAGCGGGACTCCGCGTACGCGGGACTCGTGCAGCGCGCGACGATCATCGTCGGCTGGCTCTGGCTGGGCCTGCTGTTCCTCCACGCGGCGCGGTAGCCGCCCCGCGGGATCAGGCGTCGCCGAAGGTCTGCGGGACGATGACGCGCAGCGCGTTGCCGCGCAGCCGGATCGACACGGGGGTGCGGCCGCGGACCTCGCCGTCCACGTCCACCCGCAGCGGCGGATCGGTCTCGATCCGCACCTCGTCGGTGGTGAGGAAGGCGTCCTCCCGCAGGCTCCGCCGCCGGCCCGTGAGGACGTGCCGCGCCGTCGCCGAGGCCAGCCGCAGCCGCCGCTCGTCGCCCAGCCGGTAGACGGCGAGCAGCCGGTCGTCGGGGCTGGCGTCGCGGGCGATGCGCTGCCCGCTCTGGTGCGCGCCGTTGGCGATGTTGAGCTGGTGCGTGGCCAGCTCCGTGGTCTCGCCGTCGATCGTGATGCGGGCGGTGAAGGCCCGGTGCCTCGCCAGCAGGGCCGCCGCCGTCATGCCGTAGGCGGAGCGCCCCACGACGCGCTTGAGCGCGTGCGGTACCCGGTCGGCGACGTGGACCGACAGGCCGAGGCTCACCATGTTCGCGAAGATGTGCTCGCGCTCCTCGCCCGGCCCCTCGCCCCTGGGGTCGCCGGTGCTCTCGAACCAGCCGACGTCCACGTCGGCGACCTTCCCGCCGCCCGGCTTGCCGAGGGCGAGCGTCCGGATCGCGCCGGGCAGGTCCATCGGCAGTTCCAGGCTGCGCGCGAAGTTGTTGGTCGTGCCGAGCGGCAGCACGCCGAGCGCGATGTCGCGGTGCGCCAGGTGCCCGACGGCCTCGGTGATCGTGCCGTCCCCGCCGCCGACGACCACGAGGTCGGGCTCCAGGGCGAGGACGTCGGCGAACAACTCGCGCAGCCGGGTCGGGTCGGTCACCGGGAAGACGTGCGGGAACTCGATCCCCGACTCGCGCAGCATCCGGCGCGCCCTGCCGTAGAGCCGGCGGCCCCGCCGGGACTGGGAGTTGATCACCAGGGCGGCGCGCCCGCCGGCCGCGATCGCCGACTCCAGCTCGGCCTTGCTCCGCATCTCGGCGCTCCGCATCTCGACCGGTGCTCCCTCGTCCGCGTCGTACCGGCAGTGAACGTGGACCGGGACCCCGGCCCGGTACTTTATAAACCCTTAACCGGCCGTTGAAACATGCCCGCAGGTGGGGACCATTACAGGTGACGTACATCTGAATGACCCGGGGCGTGAACATGGGGCTGCGCGGCTTTGCGGGAGTTGGGTTCGTCCTCGGAGTCGCCGGGCTGACGGCGTCCATCGCGGCCGGCGGCGCCGCCCGCTCGTCCGTCCTGGCCGACGACGGCGCGGCCGTGGTCGGCGAGCGCCGCCCCCGCCGCCGGGTGCTCGATCTCGCGATCCGCTCGCCCGTCCTCGCGGGCACCGGCCGCGCCCGCCTGCTGCTGCCGCCCGCCTGGTCGCGGGACGCGGCGCGCAGGTGGCCGGTGCTGTGGCTGCTGCACGGCGCGGGCCCGCGCCGGGCGGGCCACACCGCCTGGAGCGACCACACCGACATCGAGGAGCTGACCGAGGACGCCGACGTGATCGTCGTCATGCCGGACGGCGGGCCGTGCGGCAGCTACACCGACTGGTGGAACCGCGGCGGTGGCGGCACCCCGCAGTGGGAGACGTTCCATCTGCGGGAGCTCCGGCAGATCCTCGAACGCGGGTACCGCGCCGGGCCGGACCGCGCCGTCGCCGGCAACGCGATGGGCGGGCTCGGCGCGCTGTCGTACGCGGCGAGGCACCGCGGCCTGTTCCGGGCGGCGGCCTCGTTCAGCGGGCCCGTGCACACGCTGCACCGCGAACCGTGGGGGCTGGACGTCGCCGACCTCGTGGAGCTGGGCGTCGCGGTCGGCGCGCCGTCCCTCGACTGGACGGACGTGTGGGGCGACCCGGTCGAGCAGCGCGTCGTGTGGCGGCAGCACAACCCGTACGACCTGGCCGACCGGCTCGCCGGGGTCCGGGTCCACGTCAGCGCCGGCGACGGCACGCCCGGCCCGTACGACCCGCGCCCCGGCACCGGCCCGGACGCGCTGGAGGCGCTCGTCCACACCGTGTCGCTGGAGTTCGCGGGCAAGCTGCGGAAGCTCGGGCTCCCGGTGTCGACGCACTTCTACCGCGGCACGCACGGCTGGCCGTACTGGCGCCGCGAGCTGCGGGCCGTCCTGCCCGCGCTGCTGGCCGAGATCACCTGATCTCCGGCTAGGGTCGGGACGTGACCGAACCTCGTTCTGATTCCGGGGTGCCCGCGTTCTGGCGGGCGCTCGGCCTGCCCGGCATCATCGACGTCCACGTGCACTTCATGCCGCAGCGGCTGATGAGCGCGGTCTGGGAGTACTTCGACGCGGCCGGCCCGCTGATCGGCACCGACTGGCCCATCCGGTACCGGGACTCGGAGGAGGAGCGCCTGGCGTTCCTGCGCGGGCTCGGCGTCCGCGCGTTCACCTCGCTGCTGTACCCGCACCGCCCCGGCATGGCCGAGTCGCTGAACGAGTGGGCCGCCGGGTTCGCCGCCCGCGTCCCCGAATGCGTCCAGACCGCGACGTTCTTCCCCGAGCCCGGGGTCGAGGACTACGTCGTCCGCGCGCTGGACGCCGGAGCCCGGGTCTTCAAGGTCCACCTCCAGGTCGGCGGGTTCGACCCGCGGGCCAAGGAGCTCGACCCGGTGTGGGGGACGCTCGCCGACGCCGGCGTCCCGGCCCTCGTGCACGCCGGGTCGGGCCCGGTCGCCAACGGGTACACCGGGCCGGGGCCGTTCGGCGAGGTCCTCGCCCGGCACCCGCGCCTCACCACGATCGTCGCGCACCTGGGCGCGCCGGAGTTCGACGGCTTCTTCGCCCTCGCCGACCGGTACGACCGCGTCCATCTGGACACGACGATGACCTTCACCAGCTTCGGCGAGCTGGGCGCCTTCCCGCCCGCGCTGATGCCCCGGCTGCGCGACCTCGGCCTGGCGGGGCGCATCCTGCTCGGCACGGACTTCCCGAACATCCCGTACCAGTACGCGCACCAGCTGGAGGCGCTGGCCGCCCTCGACCTCGGCGACGACTGGCTCCGCTCCGTCTGCTGGCACGGCCCGGCGGCGTTCTTCGGCCTGTCCTGACCGCGCGAGCCGCCGTTTCACGAGTTTTCACGCCGGACGGCTGGTCATCGGCGGCGGCGGCACGGGGCGCCGTCCCCGTCCTTGACAGTTCCGGCGGCCGCCGAGATTTTGGGAGCGCTCCCACTGTTCACCGAATGAGGTCCCCGCATGAAAGCGCGTCTGACGGCCGGCGCGGTTCTCGCCGCCCTCCTCCTGGCGATTCCCCTGGCGCTGTTCTCGTTCGTCGCGCCCGCCGGCGCCGCGACCCAGCTCTGCGGAGCCACCGACACGGTCTCCGTCGCGGGCGGCGAGTACATCGCCCAGAACAACATCTGGGGCGCGGACACGCCGCAGTGCATCACGGTGGACGGCACGTCATTCACGGTCGACTCGGCCGGCCACTCCAACTCCACCAGCGGCGCCCCCGCCGCGTACCCGTCGCTCTTCAAGGGCTGCCACTGGGGCCAGTGCACCACCGGCAGCGGCCTGCCCGTCCAGGTGGACGGCGACATGCCGGCCGTCACGACCGACTGGAGCACGAGCCTGCCCGGCTCGGGCTCGTACAACGCCGCGTACGACCTCTGGTACAACACCGCTCCCGCCACGACCGGGGCGCCGGACGGCGCGGAGATGATGATCTGGCTGGACTACAACGGTCCCGTCCAGCCCGCCGGGACGCGGGTCGCGAGCGGCGTGCAGATCTCCGGCGCCTCCTGGGACGTGTGGACCACCCAGATGGACTGGCGGTACATCGCCTACGTCCGCACCTCCGGCACCGCGTCCGTCGACGACCTGGACCTGCGGGCCTTCACCAGGGACGCCGTGGCGCGCGACGCCGTCGAGGAGGACTGGTACCTGATCGACGTCGAGGCCGGGTTCGAGATCTGGCAGGGCGGGCAGGGCCTGCGGACGAACGCGTTCTCCGTCGACGTGGGCGGCACCACCGACCCGCCGACCGACCCGCCGGGGGACGGGCGGCAGTGCTCCGCGACGCTGCGCACCGACAACTCCTGGAACAGCGGGTTCACCGCGACCGTGACCGTTGTCAACACCGGGGACGAGCCGCTGTCCGGCTGGAGCGCGGACTGGACGTTCACCGGCGGCCAGCGCGTCGTGAACGGCTGGAACGCCACGGTCACCCAGAGCGGGGCCGACGTCCATGCCGTGAACGCGGACTACAACGGAGCCGTCCCCGAAGGCGGATCGACGAGCTTCGGATTCCAGGGGAGCGGCCCGGCACCGGGCACGCCGGCCGTCACCTGCACGGCCGGCTGACGCCCGCCCGGGCGATCGACCACCCGACCCCCGCCGGACCCGCGGCGAGCCGTCGCCCCCGTGGCCCTCATGACGGCGGCTCGCCGCGGCCCGGCCACCGGATCGGGGGCTAGTGGTCGCAGGGGGCGGGGCCCGCGTGTTCGTGCGGGGCGCCGGTGTCGCCCACGTGGCGGGGGCCGTGCGGGTCGTCGCAGTGGCCTTGCCCGTCCCCGGAGGGCTCGTGCACGTGGTCGACCTCCAGGGTCGTGTGGGTGATCCCGTACGAGGCCCGCAGCAGCTCCTGGAGGTCGCGCCGGACGGCGTGGCAGTCGCCCCCGGTGTCGACCAGGACGTGCGCCGACAGCGCCGGGTAGCCGGAGCTGACCTCCCAGACGTGCAGGTCGTGCACCTCCTGCACGCAGGGGCGCGCGGCGAGCCTGGTGCCGAGCTCGGACGGGTCGATGCCCGCCGGCGCGGCCTCCATGAGGACCCGGCCCGCGTCCCGCAGCAGCCCGTACCCGGCCTTCAGCATCAGCGCGGCCACCAGCAGCGACGCGATCGCGTCGGCGCGGTCGAAGCCGGTCGTCCACACGACCAGGCCCGCGATGGCCGTGGCGATGAACGCGAACAGGTCGTTGAGGATGTGCTGGAACGCGCCCTCGACGTTGAGGCTGCTCCGGTCCGCCCTGCTGATCAGCCAGGTCGCCGCGACGTTGACCGCGATGCCGACCAGCGCCGTCCAGAACACGAACTGGCCCTCGACGGCGTGCGGTTCGATCAGCCTCCGGACACCCTCGTAGGTGAAGTAGGCCGTGAGCAGGATCAGCGTCAGCCCGTTGAGCTGGGCGGACAGGATCTCGGCGCGGCGCAGGCCGTAGGTGAAGCCGCCCTTCGGCGGTCGCGCCGCGATGCGCATCGTGACCAGCGCCAGCGCGATCGCGAACGCGTCGGTCGTCATGTGCGCGGCGTCGGTGATCAGCGCCAGCGACCCGGCGATGAGGCCGACCGCGACCTCGCCCACCATGAAGGTGAGGATCAGCGCCAGCGCGGTGCCGAGCAGCCGCCGGTCGGCCCCCGCCGACACGGCGTGCCCGTGTCCATGCCCGTGCCCGTGCCGACGGCGGTGCGCGTGCCCGTTCGTGCGCGGAGCCGGAGCGCTCTCCCGGTCCCCGGTCATGTGCCTTCCTCCCCGTGGCCGACGTGGGTGAGGGCGAGGTCCAGCAGCATGCGGACGTGCGAGTCGGCCAGCCGGTAGTAGGCCATCCGGCCGGCCCTGCGGACCCGGACGACGCGGTTGGCGCGCAGCAGGCGCAGCGCGTGCGAGACCGCCGACTCCGAGTGCCCGCAGGCGGCGGCGATGTCGCAGACGCACATCTCCCCGCCCTCCAGCAGTGCGGTGATCACCCTCAGCCGCCCCGGGTCGGACAGCAGCCCGAACACCTGCGCCAGCTCGGCGACCGTCTCCGCGTCCGGCAGGGCGGCGGTGACGAGGGCGACCTTCTCAGGATCGACCACGCGGACGGCGCACGCGTCGGCGGGGGCGACATCTGAAGCACTGCTCATATGAGCAAATATACCGCACGGTACTCAGCCGACCGGCGGGGCGGGCTCCTCGGACGGCGGCAGCGAGATCGGCGCCCGCGACTCCTCGCCGGTGCCCGAGCCCGCCGGGTCCCCGCCGCCCATACCCGGGTCGTGCGAGGTCACGCCCGGTGAGCCGGGGGAGTCCCCGCCGCCCTCCCCGGTGCCGGGCGAGGGCGTGCCGGGAGACTCGGTGCCCGTGGGCTCGGTGCCGGGCGTCCCGGTCCCCGGTGACTCCGTCCCCGGTGACTCCAGTCCCGAATCGTACGGCGACGGCGATTCGCTGTCGGTGACCTCGGTCTCGGTCGCCGGGAGCTCCGCCGGCGGCCCGTCGGCCTCGCCCTCGGTGGCGCGCGGCCGCTCGAACCCCATCGTGCCCTCGGGATCGACCAGGACGAACGTGGTGATCGTCCCCTTCTCCGAATCCCGCGGCTCGATCTCGGTCACATTCCGCTTCTCGAATCCCGGCCAGGACCGGCCGGTGTAGGACGCGCCGTCCGGGGAGATCTTTCTGTCCGGCCGGGTCAGCGGATTACCGCAATTGCACTTCACGACCGGCACCCCGTAGCCATTGACCAGAACGCCCATTCCCGCCTGCAGCACGGCGGGGCCGCTCGTCGCCTTCCCGTTCCGGTAGCCGTGGTTGGTGACCAGCGTGTCGGTCCGCAGCAGCACCGGCGTCAGCCGCGACACGTACCGCGGGATGTCGCTCACCGGGATCCCCTGGACGCCCGCCCAGGCCCGCGCCTTGCCGGGATTGGCCTGGAGGAACGCGATCAGCTTCTGCGGGTCGCACGTCGCCTCCTGGCGCGTTCCCCCGTACAGGCCGGGGGAGTCGCCGGTCTGGGTCCCGCCCGCCTTCGGCCGTTCCTTGACATCGGTCTTGTCGGTGCCGGACACCAGCGTGTACGGGTCCGGGCCCGGCGTCCCCACCGTCAGCCGGGTGATGGCCGCCCCCGCGTCCCCGCACGCGGTCAGCACGCCCGCCGCCAGCGCAAGGGCCGCGACCGCCGCCGCCGGCCCCGTGAACCGGGCAATTGGTGAATGGATCTCGGCCATGCTTTGTCTCTCCCGCTCCGGGCTCCCCGTATCTATACTCTTTGATGCCGGGTGGAGCGGATTTGTGCCCGGCGGAATGCCGAATTTTTTACGCCGGCCGCCCGGCCGGTATCCGGGGGACCCGGACGGGGGTACGAATGGCGAGCCCGATTCCGCTCACCGCGGCCGACCCCGACCGGCTCGGCGGCTGGGAGCTGCTCGGCCGGATCGGCACCGGGGGCCAGGGCGTGGTCTACCTCGGCCGCCCGGTGGAGCCCGCCGGCGGGCCGTCCCGCGTCGCCGTGAAACTCCTGCACGCGCAGCTGCTGGGGGACGCCGGCGCCCGGGAGCGCTTCGTCCGCGAGCTGGCCCTGCTGCAGCGCGTCGCGGGGTTCTGCACCGCGCAGATGCTCGAGGCCGACACGGCCGGCGACCGCCCCTACATCGTCAGCGAGTACATCCCCGGGCGGTCGCTGCGCGCGCTCGTCCTGGAGGAGGGCCCGCGCTCGGGCGCCGACCTCGACCGCCTCGCCATCAGCTCGGTGACGGCGCTGTCGGCGATCCACCGCGCCAACGTCGTGCACCGCGACTTCAAGCCGCAGAACGTGCTGATGGGGCCGGACGGCCCCCGCGTGATCGACTTCGGCATCGCCCGCGCGTTCGACGCCGGGTCCACGCTGACCAGCCAGGTCGTCGGGACGCCCGCCTACATGGCGCCCGAGCAGTTCTCCGGCCGCGTCGGGCCCGCCACCGACCTGTTCGCCTGGGCGGGCACCCTGCTGTTCGCCGCCACCGGCCGTGACCCCTTCGCCGGCGGCCCGCTGCCCGCCGTCATGTACCGGATCATGCACGAGACGCCCGACCTGGGCGTGCTGCCGGGCAAGCTCGCCGAGGTCGCCGCGGCCTGCCTCGCCAAGGACCCGAAGGCCCGCCCCGCCTCCGAGGACGTCCTGCTGTGGCTCCTCGGCGAACGCGACGGGAGCACCCGCCCGCAGACCGCGACCGAGCGCCTCCCCGGCCCCACGGTCCCGGCGCCCGGTGTCCCGGCTCCCGCATCCGGCGCCATGTCCGGCGCCGGGTTCCACGGTGCGCAGCCCGCCGCAGGGCCGCCGACCGCCCGGCTCACCCAGGACGCGGAACCCGCGACGATCCGGCAGCCGCCGCCGGACGGCGCGCCCCCGTACCCGCCCGGTCCCGCCGCACCGGAGACGTGGCGCGCGCCGTGGCCGCACGGCGGCGGCGAGCCGGGCCCGGCCGCCGACGCGCACCGGCCGTCCCCGGCACCGCGCACCGGCCCCGCGCTCCGGCGCGGCCCGGCGCTGGTGGCGGGCCTCGGCCTCGCGGCGTTCCTGGCCGTGCTGGACGTGGCCGCCCTCGCCATCCTGATCGCCAGGCCGGCGCTGAGCGAGGGCGCCCGCGGCGGGCTGCTGCCCGTGGTCGCGTCGTCGTTCGCCGTGCTGGCGGTGGTCACGCTGGTGGCGGTGATCCTCGCCTGGCGCGGCAGCCGCCCCGCGGCGTGGACGGTGATGGGCGCCCGCGTCGCCCGGGTCGCGATGTGGGGCGCGTGGGGCGCGCTCGTCGAGATCCAGGTGTCCGCGCTCGCCGGGCACGCCGTGGTGACCGCCGTCGTCGTGGTCCTGCTCGCCCGCGGCCTGACGAGAGCCCCCCGCTGACGGTCACCCCGCGGCGCCCGGGTCGTTCCGCTCCGACCACTCCCTCAGGTCGCGGCGTTCGATCGCGGCGGCCATCAGGTCGGGGAACGCGTCCGGCGTGCACGCGAACGCCGGGACGCCCATCGCCGCCAGCGCCGCCGCGTTCTCGTGGTCGTAGGCCGGGGCGCCCTCGTCCGACAGGGCGAGCAGCACCACGACCTGCACGCCCGCCGACGTCAGCGCCGCCACCCGCCGCAGCAGCTCGTCCCGGATCCCGCCCTCGTACAGGTCGCTGATGAGCACGAGGATCGTGTCGTCCGGCCGCGCCACCAGGCCCTGGCAGTAGGCGACCGCCCGGTTGATGTCGGTTCCGCCGCCGAGCTGCGTGCCGAACAGCACCTCCACGGGGTCGTGCAGCTGGGCGGTCAGGTCGACCACGTTCGTGTCGAACACCACCAGCGACGTCCGCAGCGACCGCATGGACGCCAGCACCGCGCCGAACACGCTCGCGTACACCACCGACGCCGCCATCGACCCGCTCTGGTCGATCGCGAGGATCACGTCCCGCTTCACGGCCTGCCGCCGCCGCCCGTACCCGATGAGCCGCTCCGGGACGAGCGTCCCGTGCTCGGGCAGGTAGTGCCGCAGGTTCGCGCGGATCGTGCGCTCCCAGTCGACGTCGGCGAGCCGCCGCGGCCGCAGCACCCGCGCCGACCTGTCCAGCGCCCCGCCGAGCGCCGAGCGCGTCTTCTGGGCGAGCCGCCGCTCCAGCTCGGTGACGACCTTCCGCACCACGGCCCGCGCGGACTCCCGCGCCCGGTCGGGCATCACCCGGTTCAGCGACAGCAGCGTCCCGACGAGGTGGACGTCCGGTTCGACGGCGTCGAGCATCTCCGGCTCCAGCAGCAGCCGGGTGAGGTCGAGCCGCTCGATCGCGTCCTTCTGCATGACCTGGACGACGCTCGACGGGAAGTACGTGCGGATGTCGCCGAGCCACCGCGCCACCGAGGGCGCCGAGTCGCCGAGCCCGGCGCCGCGCCGCCGCGAGCGCCCCTCCTCGCCGCCCGCCCCGTAGAGCCGCTCCAGCGCCCCGTCCATCCGCGCGTCGTCCCCGGCGAGCGTCACCCCGGTCCCGTCGGCCCGCCCTCCGCCGAGCACGAGCCGCCACCGCCGCAGCCGGTCGTCCTCCGGCGCCGCCGCATCGTTCACGATGATCCCTCCCAGCCGAGGATGTGCAGGGTCGTCGCGGTCGCGGCGGCCGCGCGGGCGGCGTCCACGTCCTCCTCGTCCGGGCCGGACGACGCGGCGGAGGTCTGGTCCAGGCGGCGCAGCCGCTCGCCGATGGCGCGGCGCTCGGCGTCGGCGTAGGCGCCGAAGGTGCGGCGCAGCAGGGGGAGCACGTCGGTGAACGAGTCGCCCGGCAGCCCCGCGATCCAGTCGTCGACGAGGCGGAGGAGCGCGGTGTCGTGCATGAGGATCAGCCCGCCGCCGGACAGAAAGCCCTCCACCCAGGCGGCGGCGCGCGCGGGGGCGGTGCCGGTGGACACGGCCCGCGCCATCCGGTCGGCCGCGTCGTGCAGGCGGCCCGCGTCCAGGAGGAGCCGGGTGAGGCGCCCCTCGATCAGGCCGTGCAGGGACTCCGGGCGGGCCACGAGGCCCTCCAGCGTGCGGCGCCAGCGCTCGATGTGGCCGTCCTCGGCCAGTAGCGCCAGCGCGCCGTGCACGGCGTCGACGTGGCCGAGGAACTCGCGGGCGGCGTCGTCGTCCAGGCCGGTGACGGCCGGCGGGAGCCCGACGCAGATGCGCACGACGAGGCCGTCGACGACCGTGCGGAGCGGGCCGGTGGGCGTGCCGCGCACGTCGCCGTAGCGCAGCGCCCGCACGAGGGCGGGCATCGCGGACATCAGCTGCGCGACGTCGGTGTCGACCGCGGCCCGGTCGGCGAGCACGCGCATGACGGTCGGCAGCGCGTCGCCGAGGTCGGCGAGCAGGCAGCGCTCCGCCACCGAGGTCAGGTCGGCGAGGGTGCCGGCGCCGGTGGCGGCCGACTCCGCGCGGGCCGTGGCCGCGCCGCGGACGGTGGTGCCCCACGCGCTCGCCTCGATCAGCTCGACGTCGAACTCCGGCCGCCACGCCAGCGTCCACGTCTCGCGGAACGTGCCCTTGGACCGGCCCGTCTCGGCCGGGACGCCCCAGTCGACGTGCAGGAGGCGGAGGCGGTGCAGGAGGCGGCTGCGCTCCAGGTCCACGGGCCTGCGCAGGTCGAGGTCCTGCTCCTTGTCGAGCGCGGACGGCTTGAGCCGCAGCCGCCGCTGCTGCGCCTGCAGGTCGCGCTGGAGCGGGACCATCGGCGTCCGCTCCGGGACGGCGCCGAGCCGCTCCCCGACGACCATGCGCCGCTGGATCAGCTCGACCGGCAGGTCGGCGCCCTCGCACAGCACCGCCCTGGTCGCCTCGGTCACCTCGTCCAGCCCGGCGAGGGGGCGCCCCCGCAGCGCGGCGAGGGCCTCGGCGAGCCGGACGGCCTCGATCACGTGCGCCGAGGAGACGTGCAGGTCCTCGTCGCGCAGGACGCGGGCGGCGGCGGTGAGCCACCGCTCGACCGGCCGGTCCGGGGCGGTGAACAGGTGGTGGTACCAGCCGGGGGACCGGACGCCCGCGCCGTAGCCGGAGCGCCCGGACAGCCGCCCGTGCGTCCACGGCACCCACGTCATCGCGACCTTGGCCTTCGGCAGCCCGCGCAGGGTCCGGTCGTCGTGGGCCGCCGGGACCTTCGCCCGCAGGGCCGGGACGTGCCACGCGCCGCACACCACGGCGACCCGCTCGTGGCCCTCCTTGAGGGTGCGGCGCAGCGTCCGCCGCATGTGCGCCTCGCGCTGCTCCTCCCGCAGCAGGTGGCCGGGCGGAAGGCCGGCGGACGCGGCGCCCTCCGGGAGCTCGGCGAGCTGCTCGCGCAGCTCGGCCATGGCCTCGGCGATCGCCGGGAACGGCGAGGGCCCGCCGCCGCGGTGCTCGACGACGTCGTCCCACCACCGCTCGGCGTCGTCGTACCCGGCGGCCTTCGCCAGCCACCCCAGCGGATCCAGCCGGATGCCCTCCGCCGGCTCCGGTGGAGCCTCGCCCTCCCCGGCGCGGTCCTTCTCCGCGCTCTCCTTCTCCGCGTCCTCCGGTTCGGAGTCCTCCTCCGCGCCGGGGGACGGGACGAGCTGGTGCGCTGCCGGAAGGTCGCAGAAGCGGACGGGGACCCCCGCGCCGAGGGCGTACCGGATCGCCTGCCATTCCGGGCTGAACTCGGCGAACGGCCAGAACGCGGCCTTGCGGCCGTCGCCCCGGTCACCGGCGCCCGCACCGGCGCCCGCACCGGCCGGGGCACCGCCGGTGGCGGGGGAGTAGGCCAGCAGCGCGACCGGCGGCACCATCCCCGGCTCGCCGGCCAGCGCCACGATCGGGTCGGCCTCGGGCGGGCCCTCGATCAGCACCGCGTCCGGCTTGAACTCCTCCAGGGCGCCGCGCAGCGCCCGCGCCGAGCCGGGCCCGTGGTGGCGGATCCCGTAGACCTCGACGTGGCTCAAGAGACCTCCCGGCACGCGCGGTAGAAGTCGCGCCACTCCGGCCGGTCGCGGACGACCGCCTCCAGGTACTCCTGCCACACCACCCGGTCGGACACCGGGTCCTGCACGACGGCGCCGACGATCCCGCCCGCCACGTCCGCGGCGCGCAGCACCCCGTCGCCGAAGTGCGCGGCCAGCGCCAGCCCGCTGGTGATCACCGAGATGGCCTCGGCGGTGCTGAGCGTCCCGCTGGGCGACTTGAGCTTGGTCCGCCCGTCGCCCGTCACGCCCGAGCGCAGCTCGCGGAACACGGTGACGACGCGGCGGATCTCCTCCAGGCCCGCCGGGGACTCGGGCAGCTCCAGCCCCGCGCCGATCTGGTCGACGCGGCGCGCCACGATGCCGACCTCCTCCTCGACGGACTCGGGGAGCGGGAGCACCACGGTGTTGAACCGGCGGCGCAGCGCGCTGGACAGCTCGTTCACGCCCCGGTCGCGGTCGTTCGCGGTCGCGATGACCGTGAAGCCCTTGCGCGCCTGCACCTCGGTGTTCAGCTCGGGGACCGGCAGCGTCTTCTCCGACAGGACGGTGATCAGCGTGTCCTGGACGTCGGACGGCATCCGGGTCAGCTCCTCGATGCGGGCGACCGCGCCGAGCCGCATCGCGCGCATCAGCGGGCTCTCCACCAGCGCCTGCTCCGACGGGCCCTCGGCGAGCAGCCGCGCGTAGTTCCAGCCGTAGCGGATCGCCTCCTCCGCCGTGCCCGCCGTCCCCTGCACGAGGAGGGTGGAGTCGCCGCTGACGGCCGCGGCGAGATGCTCCGACACCCACGTCTTCGCCGTCCCCGGCACGCCGAGCAGCAGCAGGGCGCGGTCGGTGGCCAGCGTCGCGACCGCGACCTCCATCAGCCGGCGCGGCCCCACGTACTTCGGGGTGACCGCCGTGCCGTCGGGCAGCTCGCCGCCGAGCAGGTACGTGGTGACGGCCCACGGCGACAGCCGCCAGCCGGGCGGGCGGGGCCGGTCGTCGTGCTCGGCCAGCCGCGCCAGCTCGCCGGCGTACTCCTGCTCCGCATGCGGCCGCAGAACCGCGGTCTCTCCGGAGGGGCGCCCCTCCAGGCCCCCCGGCACGTGCTTTTCGGTCACGAACTCAACTCCTTCAACATCTCATCGCGAAAGCGCAGGGTGTCGATCAGATCGGTGACGGCGCGCGGGGCCGCGGCGCCCGCTTCGGCCGCGAGCGCGTCGAGCCGGGGCGCTGCGGCGGGGTCGAGCCGCTCGTGGGCGAGCCGGCACAGCTGGTTGACCAGGTGCTCCTCGCGGCGCGTCTCGCGTTCGGCGGCCGCCGTGACGATCGCGACCACCGCCGCCGCGAGCGCCCCCGTCCACGGCCCCGGCACCCGTTCGAGGACGCGGAGCAGGTCGATCTCGCCCTTGACCCAGCGGATCAGGCCGGCCGCCGCGGTGTCGCGCTCCGCCTCGGGCAGGACGGGCAGCAGGTCGGCGAGCGCCTCGGGCTCGTCCACCATGACGCCGCCCTTGAACAGCGCCCGCGCCCACCCGGCGTCGCGCTGGATCACGGCGGCGCGGGCCCATCCGACGTGCACGTCGCTCCCGTCCTCCGGCTCGTTCCGGGCCGCCGCCCCTCCGGAGCCACCGGCAACCGCGGTGATGGGCAGGCACACGATCTCGATCGGCGGCAGCCCGAACAGCTCCGTCCAGGTGGTCAGGGGAGTGCGGGACAGGACCTCGCGGAGCCACGCCGACCGCGCCCCCACCGGCCTGCCGCCCCGCGGCACGAACGACCCGGCCGGGTGGAACGGGATGCCGTCGCGCGCCATCTCCTCGTCGTGCGCGGGCGGCGGATCGACCTTGATCCACGTCTGCTGCCGCCCCCGCACCGTGCGGACCTCCGCCGCCAGGCAGGCGCGGGCGCGCGCCGCCATCCGCTCGCCGTAGGCGGAGCCGGGCAGCCGGGCCAGCAGGTCGGACGCGATCTGCCGCACGTCCTTCCCGCGGTCCTCCAGGGCGGCCTCCAGGAACTCCTCGTCGTCCGGGGACAGGCCGTGCGCGAAGGTGGCGAGGAAGGCGGCGCGGTCGGGTGCGGGCTCTTTGGCCCACGTCTCGCGGAGCAGTTCCCCGGCCCGCTCAGGATCGGTCTCGCGCAGCCCGGTCAGGTAGGCGACCCGCCGGTTGCGCGTCCCGGTCTCCCACACCTCGGGGCCGCCGCCGGGATCGTCGCCGGAGCCGACCAGGTACGCCCAGTCGGTGTTCTGCAGCGCCAGCCACACGCCCCGGCGCCCGGCCGCCCGCGCGATCGACGGCCGCAGCGCCCGGTCGCCGCGCCCGCGTTCCAGCAGGTCGGGCAGCAGCTGGGCGGGCACCCGCAGCCCGCGCGCCGCCGCGGCGTCCAGCCACTCGGCCAGCACCCGGGCGTGCTCCCCGCCCAGGATCCGCCGCAGCCGCGCCGCCGCGGGCGCGGGGACGACCGGGGCGTCCTCCACCGGGGCGAGCGCCACCGGAACGGGCGCCGCGCGGGAGGGGACGCGCCCGGCCCGGCGCCGCACGGTCAGCAGCGCCGCCTGGTCGAGCAGCCGCCCGGCCCTGTCGCCGCCGCCGCCGTCTCCGGCGGGGGCCTCGGGCAGGACCGGCGGGTCGCGCCGCTCGGTGCCCAGCAGCGCCGCGGTCACGTGCGCGCTCCACCCGTTCTCGTCCGGGCCGGTCACAGGACCACCGTCCCCTCGGTCTCGTGCCACGCGGCCAGCGGACGCAGGCCGCGCGGTCTCCACTCCCCGGCGAGCGTCACCGGCCCGCCGCCCGACAGCGCGAGCAGCCGCCACGGGTCCGCCATCCGGAGCGGCAGCGCGTCCCCGGCTTCGTCAGTCGCGTACAGGTCGGCCGCGTACAGGTCGCCTCCCTCGGCGCGGGCGAGCCGGACGTTCTCCAGCGTCGCCGGCCAGCGGTCCAGCCACGGGTCCCGCGCGAGGGCCGCGGCGTGCTCGTCCAAGAACCCTTGGACGGACGTCCCGCCGGGCGCGGCCGGGACCGCAGCCCCGAAGCGCTCGGCGACCAGCGCCCGCAGCGGCTGCGCACCCGGGTAGAACGCCAGCTCGGCATCGACCTCCGTACCCACGATGAGCGACGCGTCCAGGGACGTGCCCGGTGCGGAGAACGACAGCACGAGCGCAGGGCGGCCGGTCCGCCGCCCGCGCAGCCACACCCGCCGCGTGGTGAGCAGGTCCTGCGCGGTGTCCCGCGACCCGGTCACGCACCAGTGGTCCCGGACGCGCTCCCCGCCGCTGACGACCTCGTCCTGCGGGACCGTGAATCCGACGCGGGAACGGACGGTCTCGCGCAGCCCCTGGGGCAGCTCATCCCGCCGCCGGTGGGCCCGGACGAGGAGCCGCAGCAGCGCGTACTCCTCCAGCAGCCGGTCGGGCCAGCCGGGCGTCCGCGGGATCGCGGCGAGGCCCTTGACCGGCCCGGCGAGACCGCCCGCCTGCGCGTCGACGAGCCGCCGCGCCGCGTCGTCCCACAGCCGGTAGGGGGCCTTCTCCGCCTGCGCGAGCCCGTGCGCGACCTGGTCGCGGAGCCACCGGTCGAGTTCGGCGAGCCCGTCCTCGACGCGCCGCTCCCGCCGCTCGGCCGTCTTCGGGTCCTTGCCCCTGCCGTCGCCCGCGCCCTCGTCGCCGCTCCTGTCCGCCGCCGCGGCCCGCCGCCGGGCCGCCCGGTCGGCGCGCTCCCGCCGTTCCGCCAGCCACTCGGCGACCCAGCCCGCACGCGGCCCGTCCTCCACCGAGCCGGCCGCCCACAGGAGGAGCAGGCCCAACACGTGCTTGCAGGGGATCTTCCGGCTCGGGCACGAGCAGCGGAAGGCGGGCTCGGTCAGATCGACGCCCGCCCGGTACACGGACTTCCCGCTGCCCTGGCACTCGCCCCAGACCGCCTCGTCGTCGCACCCCGTCCCGCCCCACTTGGCGGGCTTGGCGACGCTCCCCGCCGCCTTGGCGGACGCGGCGTCCGGCGCGAGGCCGAGCACCTGGTCGCGGCTCCATCGTTCGCTCACACAGCCGAAACTATCGGTGCCCCCCGACATTCCAGGACGCCTTACCGCAGGTCAGATCTCCGGGTCAGAAATCGGCCGTGGAGGGGAGGCCGGGGAGGTCGGGGAGGTCGACGTCCGGGACGAGGAGGGCGCCGCCCGCGAGCAGGGCGAGCAGCGCGGTCGCGCCGAAGAGGGAGACCCAGGCAAGGCCGGGGACGCCGGTGAGGTGGGCGAGCTGGTCGGCGTCCGAGCTCGGCGCCATGTGCCGGGCGCGCATCCGCTGCAGCTCGACCACCGGGCGGGTGGCGGCGAAGAGCAGGAACCAGGCGGCCAGGTACGCGAACCCGGCCTGCACCTCGGCGCTGCCCAGCCACGACACCCCGAAGATGATCGCGCCGGTGGCGACCACCGAGAGCACGCCGTAGGCGTTGCGGATCATGATGAGCATCGCGCCGAGCAGCGCGAGCGAGAACCACAGCATCAGCGTGATCCGGCCGGCCGCGAGCAGCAGCGCGAAGAACAGCCCGAGCAGCGGGGGAGTGACGTAGCCCGCCAGCGCCGTGAAGATCATCCCGGGGCCGTGCGGCTTGCCGCGCGAGACCGTCACCCCGGAGGTGTCGGAGTGCAGCTTGATGCCGTCCAGCTTGCGGCCGGTGAGCAGGGCCACGAGCGCGTGCCCGCCCTCGTGCGCGATCGTCACGGTGTTGCGCGCCAGGCGCCAGGTGGGGCCGTGCAGGACGGCCGCGAGCGCCACCAGGCCGACGAAGGCGACCAGCCACCACGGGGGATCGGGCTGCGTTCCCGTCACGCGGTCCCACAGGTCGGTGATGCTGATGTCGTCCACGTCCACCTCGGAGTCGTCGTCGCGATGCCCAACATTAGGACGTCATGGATAACGCTCGCGTTCGGTTCGCCCCGGGCAATCGGTGAATCTCAGGACGGAATCGTTGCGAAAACGGTTATTGTGCCCTTCGCGACGGGGGTCGCGGCTGAGGGGTGCGGGTGATGAGCGAGAGCGCGGGGGTGGACGCGGACGCGCTGGCGGGGCGGTTCGCCCAGATGTTCGCGGCGCTGGCGGGCAACATCGAGCGGGTCGTGCGCGGCAAGCGGGAGAAGGTCGAGCTGGCGCTGGTCTGCCTGCTGGCGGAGGGGCACCTGCTCGTCGAGGACGTGCCGGGCGTCGGCAAGACGACGCTGGCGCGCGCGATCTCGGCGTCCATCGAGGCCGAGTGGGCGCGCATCCAGTTCACGCCCGACCTGCTGCCCAGCGACATCACCGGGGTGTCGATCTTCAACCAGGGGACGAGCGCGTTCGAGTTCCACCCCGGGCCGATCTTCGCGAACCTCGCCGTCGCCGACGAGATCAACCGCGGCTCGCCGAAGACGCAGTCGGCGCTGCTGGAGGTCATGGAGGAGCGCCGGGTGACCGTGGAGGGCACCCCGCATCCGGTGCCGCGCCCGTTCATGGTGATCGCGACGCAGAACCCGGTCGACATGGACGGGACGTACCCGCTGCCGGAGGCGCAGCTCGACCGGTTCCTGATGCGCATCTCGATGGGCTACCCCGACCACCAGGCCGAGGTGGCGCTGCTCGCGGGCGCCCCGACCGGCGCGATGCTCGACGCGATGCCGCCGGTGCTGGGCCGCGAGGACCTCGCCCGGATGATCGACTTCGCGCAGCGGCTGCACGTCGCGCCGCCGCTGTTCGACTACCTGGTGCGGGTCGTGGCCGCCACCCGCGCGCACGCCGACCTGCGGCTCGGCGCGAGCCCGCGGGCCGGCATCGCGCTGCTGCGGGCGGCGCGGGTCCGGGCGGCGGCGGCCGGCCGGTCCTACATCGTCCCCGAGGACGTGAAGGCGCTCGCGGTCCCGGTCATCGCGCACCGGCTGATCGTGACGCCGGAGGCGGAGCTGCGCGGCCGGTCCGGCGCGGACGTGGTCGCCGAGGCGCTGGGGGGCGTGCCGACCCCGCAGGCCGCCGGCGTGTGAGGGCCGTGAGGGAGGCCAGGTGCTGACGCCGCTCGGCCGGGGGACGGCGGCCGGGTCCGCGCTGCTGTACGCGGCGGGCTGGGCGCTCGGCTACCCGGAGCCCGCGATCTTCGGGGTCGCCGGGCTCGCCGCGGTGGCGGGCGCGGTGCTGTGGACGCTGCCGCAGGTGAGGCTGGACGTCCGCCGGGAGATGGCCCCGGCCAAGGTGGAGCGCGGCGAGCCCGCCGTGGGCGTCCTGCACGTCACCAACCGGGGGCGCGGCGCGCGGGGCGTGCGCGCCCGGGACGCGGCCGGGCCGGGCTCGATCGAGGTGGACATCCCGCGGCTGCGGGCCGGCGGCACCCGCACCGTCACCTACCGGCTGCCGACCGGCCGGCGCGGCGAGCTGCCGGTGGGGCCGCTGCGGCTGGAGCGCGCCGACCCGCTCCGGCTGGCCCGCCGGACGCGGGAGTACGGCGCGCCGGAGGTGCTGCTCGTCCGGCCGCGGACGGTGCCGCTGGCGCTGCTGCCGTCCGGGCGCGCCCACCACCTGGAGGGGCCGACCAGCGACCGGTCCCCGGCGGGGACGGCGACGTTCCACGCGCTGCGCGAGTACGTGGTCGGCGACGAGATGCGCCACATCCACTGGAAGTCGTCGGCGCGGACGGGGACGCTCATGGTGCGCCGGCTCGTCGACGCGAGCCTGCCGACGACGACTGTCGTGCTGGAAACGCGTCCCGGGGCGTGGCCCCAGCCCGACGACTTCGAGCTGGCCGTGGACGCGGCGGCGTCCGTTGCGGCGGGGGCGGCGTCGGCGCACTTCCCCGTCCGCGTCCTCACCGGCAAGGGGCCGGTCGCGGAGACGCGCGGCGGCCCCGACGACCTGGAGACCCTGCTCGACCGGCTCACCTCGGTGGAGGTCCGGGAGGGTGAGCGACTCACCTCCGCGGTGCGCCGGGTCCGCGGCGGCGGGTCGCTCGTGGTCGTGGCGGGCGGCGCCGCGGGGGCCGCGGAGCTGGGGGGCGTCGCGGCGGTCCGGAGCCGGTTCGACCGGGTGGTGGTGCTGCGGGTCCGGCCGGCGGAGCCCGCGTCCGCGCCGCCCGGCGTGCAGCTCGTCGACTTCGCCGACCTGGAGGGGCTCGCGGACGCGTGGCGGCGGCTCGGGAGGGTCCGGTGACCCGGTACGCCTCGCTCGCCGTGACGGCCTGCCTCGCGGCGGTCGCCGGGCTGGCCTTCCACCGCGTCTTCGGGTTCGGCCCGGTGGCGCCGGTGGCCGCCGTCGCCGCGGTCGTCCCGACCGTGCTTTCCGGGCTGCTTTCCGGCCCGCGCAAGAGCGGGGACCCCTGGCCGCTGTGGATCTCCCTGGTGCTGAGCGTGGTGGCGTGGGCGGGCACCGTGACCGGTACCGTCCTGCGTCCCACCCTGGCGGACGGGACGCTGCCGCAGGCCCTCCGCGACGGCGTGCTCAGCTCGTGGAAGGCGATCCTGACCACGCTGCTGCCCGCCCCGGCCGAGCCGGAGTACCTCGTCCTGGTCAGCGTGGTGGTGTGGCTCGCGGCGTTCGCGTCCGCCGAGCTGGCGCTGCGGACCTCGCTGCGCGCCGCCCCGTGCGTGCCCGCGCTCGGCGGGTGGGCGGTGGCGCTCCCGCTGGGCGTGGACGGCCCCGGCTCCAACCTGCCGCTCGCCGCCGCGGCCGTGGCGCTGACGGCGGTCCTGGTGCTGCTCCGCGCGGACGGCCCCGGCGCGGGCGTCGCGTGGCGGCCGCTGGCCGCCGGGGTGCCCGCCGCCGCGGTGCTCGGCGCGCTGGCGTTCGCGGCGGGTCCGGTCGTCCCGGTCGGCGCGCGGCCCTACGACCCCCGGGAGCAGGTGCAGGCCCCGCCGCCGCAGCAGCGCGACGGCGTCAGCCCGCTCGACCGCGTCGGAGGCTGGCTGCTGCGGCCGGGCGAGGTGATGTTCACCGTCCGGTCCGGCCGCCCCGAGCGGCAGCGGCTCGCCGTCCTCGACCGGTTCGACGGCGTGACGTGGTCGTCCACGGCCCGGTTCGTGCCCACCGGGAGCCGGGTGCCCGAGGGACCGCGGCCGGGGGAGCGGCACGAGGTCGAGCAGCACATCACGATCCGCGACCTGCCCGGCGTGTGGGTGCCCGCGCCCGACCGGCCCCGGCGGATCGACGGGCTGCCCGTCGTCGTCGACCCGGAGAGCGGCGCGCTCGCGGCCGGGCGGCCGCTCCGGCCCGGCCAGTCCTACCGCGTCACGTCCGTCGTGCCCGAATGGACGGCCGGGGACCTCGCCGCCGCGGCCCTCGCGACCGACGCCGAGGCCAGGGCGGCGATCGCTCTGCCGTGGGGGCCGGGCGCGACGGAGCCGCCCGTCCAGATCGCCGAGTTCCGCCGGTTCGCGGAGGCCGCCACGCGGGGTGCGGGCTCGCCGATCGAGAAGGCCGCGCTGCTCGCCGAGTACCTCAAGCGCTACGCCGCCTACGACGTGACCGCACCGCCCGGCCACGGCTACCGCCAGCTCGACTACTTCCTCAGCGAAGGCAGGCGCGGCACGCCCGAGCACTTCGCGACCGCGTACGCGCTGCTCGCCCGCACGATCGGCCTGCCGTCCCGCGTCGTGGTGGGGTTCCGCGGCGGGCAGCGCGTGGGCGACACCGTCCAGGTCCGGTCGGGGGACGTGCTGGTGTGGCCCGAGATCAAGTTCGAGGACCTCGGCTGGATCCGCTTCAACCCGCTCCCGGACTCCGGGCGCCGCGCCAAGGAGGACGACTCGGTCGCCGCCGGCGAGACGGAGCAGAAGCTGGAGCAGGCGCAGAAGGCCGCCGCGTCCCAGCAGCGCGGCGAAGGGCCGGGTCAGAACACGGAGAAGGGACCGCGCGAACCCGCCGACGGCGGTGGATCGCCCACGCCGTGGTGCGTGTTCACGTCGGTCGCGGCGGCGGTGCTGGTCATCGGCTACGTGCTCGCCGTCCTGCTCGCTCCCGCCCTGCGGAAGCGCCGCCGCCGCGCGGGCCCGCCCGCCGCGCGCATCACCGGCGCCTGGCACCAGGCCCTCGACCACCTCGCCGACGTCGGCCTGTCCACGGCGCGGACGCTGACCGCGCACGAGGTCGCGCGGTTCGGGGCGTCCAGCGTCGGCGCGGACGCGCACGGGCACCTGGGGCCGCTCGCCGACCTCGTCAACCACAGCCGCTTCGCCGCGTCGCACCCAGACCCGCGGGCCGCCGACCGGGCGTGGGAGCACTCCGACGCGGTGGGACGCCTCGTCACCGCCAAGGCCGGACGCGTCCGGCGGCTCCGGCGGCGGCTGCATCCCCGGTCGCTCACCGGCAGGTCGGGCGGGGAGCGCCGCCCGCCCGCCGGGCGGCGGCGCGTCAGGGGCCCGGGAGGCTGACGGCGATCTCGCCGCCCAGCACGGCGCCGTCCGCCAGCGCCAGGTCGTCCCCGCTCCAGAACCGGCCCGGGTCGAACCAGTTCGGGCGGCGGCCCTTCGGCAGCAGCCCCATCGCCTGGTAGGTCACCGCGACGATCTCCGCGCAGAACGCCGTCTCCAGGTCCTCCGCGCGCTCGGCGGGCCGCCGGATCGGCACCCGGCCGCGCAGCCACCGCGTCGCCAGCCGCGACGTGGACGGGAACGGCGTGCCGTCCAGCCGCGCCACCGCGCGCAGCGCCGCGTCCTCCATCTCCCTGGACGGCGGCGGCTCGAGCTGCCGCAGCCACGCCCGCTGCCCGTAGCGGTTCCCCCACGCCATGACCGCCTCGCGCAGGTCGTGCAGCTGCGCGCCGCGGTGGTGCCCGCCCGTCCACATGTCCCGCAGCGACCTGCCCAGCTCGGCGTGCCACATCAGGGGCGGCAGGTCGTCGATGACGATCGACATGCCGACGTGGTTGACCGGGCTGTTGGTGGTCATCTGGATGGCGCGGTCGAAGGCCGTGCGGCCCCGGAAGAGCCAGACGTCCCCGGTGCGCGTCAGCTCGGCGGCCTCGTCGAGGGAGATGCTCGTACCAGGCATGATCGATACGGTAGCCGCATGCGACGGTGGAGAGTGCCCCGCCCTGGAAAGGCATCCGGCCTGCTGAAGGCGTCGAACCTCTGGAAGGCGCTGGGCGTCGCCGGGTTCCTCGGCGTCGCCGCGACCGGGGCGGTGATCGTGCGGAGCGAGCGCCGCCGCCGCGCCTACACCCCCGAGGAGATCCGGGAGCGGCTGCACGCGCGGCTGGACGAGGAGGAACCGGGGAGGCGCCCGTGACGCCCCGCGCCGTCCGCCCCCCGGACCGGGACGACCTCGACCGCGCGTGGCGGGCCGTCTCCGCCGAACTCGATCCGACGCCCCTCGTGCCGTCCTCCCTGGCCCCCGGCGCCATGCTGAAGCTGGAGACGTGCCAGCCGACCGGCGCGTTCAAGGTGCGCGGCGCGCTCGCGGCCGTCGCGGCGCTGCCGCCGGGGCGGCCGGCCGTCACGGCGAGCGCGGGCAACCACGGCCTCGGCATGGGCCACGCGGCGGCCCGGTCCGGCGCGGACGTCACCGTGGTCGTGTCCACCCGCGCGTCCCCCGTGAAGATCGACAAGATCGGCGCGTACCCGGTGCGGCTCGTCCAGCACGGGACGACCTACGACGAGGCCGAGGAGCACGCGCTGACGCTGCCCGGCCACTACGTGTCGCCCTACAACGACCCGGCGGTCATCGCCGGGCAGGGCACCATCGGGCGCGAGCTGGAGCGGCAGGCGGACGGGCCCCTCACGGTCGTCGCGCCGGTCGGCGGCGGCGGCCTGCTCGCCGGGCTCACCCTGTGGGGGCGGGACCGGCCGGACGTCCGGATCGTCGGGGTGGAGTCGGCCGTGTCGCGCGGCATCGCCGCCTCGGTGGCGGCCGGGCGGGTCGTCGAGGTCGAGGTCGGCGAGACGTTCGCGGACGGCCTCCCCGGCAACCTGGAGCCCGGCAGCGTCACCCCGGGGGTGATCGGCCGGGCCGCGGAGCTGACCGCGGTCACCGATGACCAGATCCGGACGGCGATGCGCTGGCTGTTCCGCGAGCACGGGCTCGTCGCCGAGGGCGCGGGCGCCGCCGGGATCGCCGCCGTCCTCGCCGGGAAGGTGGAGGTCACCGGCCGCCCAGTGGTGGTCATTACCGGACGCAACATAACAATCCCGACGTTCATCGACGCGATTCGCGAAACTGAACATCTTCGTATTTGCGAGAACACCGACATCAGCGGCCCGCCACCCGCTAACTTGTGCGATCGAACGGGGAAGGTGATCAGAATCGTGCGGGTGGCGATCCTGAGATTGTTCCGCCGCGACCGCCTCACCGGGCAGGTCGCGGTCGGGCTGGTCGGCGTGCTGGTGATAGCCGCGGCGGTGTACGGGGTGGGCGTCGCGAGCGCCCAGTACCGCCTCGCCGACGTCGGCGCGTGGCTGACCGCCAAGAGCAAGGGCATGGTCGTGCACGTCAACGGCCCCGCCGCCAAGGTCGACGGCAAGGCCGGCGTGATCCCGCAGATGCGCGGGCACAACGTCAAGGTCGTCCAGGACGGCGCCACGGTCCTGATCATCGACCTGGACACGGGCGTCGTCAGCCGCCTCGACCCGTCCCAGCTGAGCATCGGCCAGAGCCGCTCGCTGGGCAGGGGGATCCAGGTCCTCGCGGGCGGCGGGAAGGCGTACACGGTCGACTCGGTCAAGGGCGTCGTCCAGGAGATCGACCCGGTCGGCCTGACGCCGGTCGGCGCGTCCGCCGCGCTGCCGCCGGTCCTCGGCCAGGCCGGGATCGACGGCAGGGGGACGCTGTGGGTGCCCGTGTCGCAGAAGGGCGAGGTGTCGGCGTTCCGGGACGGCGCCCTCCGGCCGCCCGTCCGCGTCGGCGCGCCCGGCGGCGACCTGGCGCTGACCGTCGCCGCCGGGGACCCCGTCGTCACCGACTCGACCGCCGCCACCGCCACCGTCGTCCGGTCCGGCTCCCCGCTCACGATCAGCCTGCCGACGACCGTGCGGCGCGCGGGCCGCGGCGGCGTGCTCGCCCCCGCGCAGACCGACGGCAGGATCGTCCCGCTGCTGGTGCCCGGCACCGGCTCCCTGGTCACCGTCGACACCGACACCGGCCGGTACTCCAGCACACGGCTGCCGATGCCGAGGCACCGGTACCGGCCGCCGCAGGTGCTCGGCGCGAAGGTCTACATCCCCGACGAGACGGCCGGCGCCCTGATCGTGTACGACTCGGCGGCCAACCGGTTCGAGCGGCCGATCGCGGTGACGAACCGGCCGGCGAGGCTGGACGTCTTCGTCCGGGACGGGCTGCTCTGGGCGAACGACCCGGCCGGCCCGCACGCCGTCGTGATCGACCGGGGGAACGTCCACCGGGGCGTCAACAAGTACAAGGACCGGGTCGCGGGCGGCCCGAGGCGCCGGACGATCCCGCTGCCCGGCGACGGGGACGCCCCGCCGCCGTCGCGCGGCCGTCCGCCGGAGGCGCCGCCGCCGTCCCGCCCCCCGGCGCCCGGCGAGCCGCCGACCGCGCCCGGCAACGTGTCCGTCACGCCCGGCGCGGGGACGATGCGGGTCGACTTCCAGCCCTCGCAGGGCGACGGCGTCATCGGGTACGTGCTGAAGGACGCGGTGTCCGGCCTGTCGGTGAGCCCGTCCGCCATCGGACCCGGCGCGGGGCCCTTCACCTTCACGATCACGGGCGGCGACTGCGGGACCGAGTACCGGTTCCGCGTGGCCGTCCGCTACCGGGACGCCCGGGGCAGGACGCGCGAACTGCCGTCGCCGGCGAGCGACCCCGTCCGCCCGTGCGTGACGCCGGGAACGCCGACCGGCCTCAAGGCGCTGGCGACGAAGTCGGGCGCGCAGGTCTCGTGGACGGCCGCGCCCGGCGGCGGCTCGACGAGCTACCGGCTCACCTGGGAGGGCCCCGTCTCGGGGAGCAGGACCGTCTCGACCACGTCCGCCATCCTCGGCGACGTGTGGTCCAACGGCGACTACACCTTCACCGTCACCCCCACGAACGGCGCGGGAACCGGTGCCAACGCGACGGTCAGCACCAAGCTGACCGGCCCCACGAGCACCTATGCCGTGAGGATGAACGGCAACTCCAACGGCTATATCAGGGCAGAGGCCAGCCCCAGCGGCACCACCGTGGCCACCATGCGCGACAACAACGGTGACAGCGTCACCGTGCACTGCAAGGAGCAGGGCCTCGCCTACGAGCACTCCAGCGACCCCAACCTCTCCGGTGACATGTACACCAACATCACCTGGAAGGGGAACCGCGGCTACGTGGTCAGCTACCTGGTCAACACGCCCGGCGACTGGAAGAGCTTCAGCGGCCCGGCGATCTGGAAGTGCTAGCCCGCGTCAGCTCGGACGCTTCGCGCTGATGCAGGCGGGCGCCGACCATGACACGTCCGGTGCCTGGCCGGGGTTGAGACGCAGCACGGAGCCCACCTTGAAGCAGTAGCGGGTCCTCGGCCGCAGGCCGGGCATGGTCGCCGAGCGGGAGCCGGCCTGCGCCGTCACGAGCGGGTTCGCGCCGGCCGGCTGCTGCTGGATGAGCAGCGGCAGCTCCTTAGCGGCGGGCGGCAGCGTCCAGGCGAGCACGGCCGTGCGGCCCGCCGGCCTCGCGACGAGCCCGCGCGGGCGCGTGGCGGTGAACTGGGCGCGCGGAAGGGGCTCGGGCGGGACGTCAGCGGCCTGCCCCTGAGGGCCCGGTGTGGCGGCCGCCGGAGGGCCCGCGGCCTGCCGTCCCTCCTCGCCGCCCCCGCGGGTGAGGGCGAGCGCCCCGACGCCGAGCGCCAGCCCGCCGACGAGCGCCACGCCCGCCGCGACGATGAGGCCCCGCCGCGGGCCGTCGCCCGGCTGGTCGAGCGTGTGCTGGTGCGGGACGGGCTGCGGGGCCAGCTGGTGCGGGGCCGTGTGCGGTGTCGTGTGGGCGCCGCTCGCCCGCGGATCGCCCGCCCGCGGCGGCCCCTGCACCTGGCCCCCGGGCGTCGCGGGCCAGGCCGTAGGGGCGCCGTCGCGCGGGACGGTGTGCGGCTCCCGCGGCATCGTGCCCTCCTGCGGGAGGAGGGCGTCGGGCGTCTGCGGCGGGGAGGCGTCCGGGTGCCAGGGCGACGGCGGAACCGGGGGCCCGAGGACGGGCGCCTGGGCGGTCGGCGCCCACTCCGGGACGCGCGGCGGCCCGGAGGTGTCGGGGAACGACGGCCGCGGCCCCGAAGGAAAGTCGGACGACGCGAAACCCGACGACGACCCCGTGCCGCCGTCCTGCCGCGGAACCGGCAGGACGGCGCCGCTGCTGTGCGGGACGTCCGTGACCGGCAGGCCCAGCTCGGCCTGCACGCTCTGGAGCGCCTGCGCGAACTCCACGGCCGTCGCGAAGCGCTGCTCGGGGGTCTTGGCCATCGCGTGCACGATGACCTCCTGCACCCGGGGCGGCACGTCCGCACGGGGGATCGGCGGCGGCGGATCGCTGAGGATCCGCAGCATCAGCTGCGCGATGCCCTCGCCGGCCGGGCCCTTGAACGCGGGCTGCCCCGCGAGGAGCTGGTACAGCGTCGAGCCGAGCGAGTAGATGTCGGAGCCGACGCCGGGCTGCCTGCCCTCCAGGATCTCGGGCGCGGCGTGGTGCGGGGTGAACGCCTGCGTGTGGGTCGCGTCGAAGGTGTCGACCAGGCGGGCGATGCCGAAGTCGGCGAGCGCGGGCTCCCCGTAGCGCGACAGCAGCACGTTCTGCGGCTTGACGTCGCGGTGCAGGACGTCGGTCTCGTGGGTGGCGGCGAGCGCACCCGCCATCTTCACCCCGATGCGCAGCACGTCCGCGACCGGCAGCGGCCCCTCCCGCGCGAGCCGGTCGGTGAGCGCGCCGTGCTCGAAGTACTCCATCGCGATGTAGGGGCGCCCGGACCGGGTGGTGCCGGTGTCCAGCACGGTCACGATGTTGGGATGGCCGGACAGCCGCCCGGTGATCTTGCTCTCCCGCTGGAAGCGGCGCATCGCCGCGTCGTCGACCGAGCCGATCGACAGGACCTTCAGCGCGACCATCCGGTCCAGGTGCTCCTGGTGCGCGCGGTAGACGACGCTGAAGCCGCCCTCGCCGACCTGCTCCAGCACCCGGTACCCAGGGACGTCCTCGGTCATGGGCAGGGGGATCCTTCGTGGTCGCTCGTGTGGTTCGCGGCGGGGGCGCGATCATTCGATGTACTGCGGTCCGGGGAGGTTCCCCCCGGGGGCAACAGCGTAGTACGGGGACGAAACGGGCGCGGGCTTCTCCCGCCGAACGGTGCGGGCGCCGATCTTCCGGCGGCTCCGGTACGGAAATAGGCGGACATTTCCAATGGCCCGGTTAATCGTTGTCCCAATTCCGCTCCTGCCCCGCCCGCATGCGGCCTAACCTCGTGGTTCGCGACGACAGAACGGCCCAGAGGGAGTGGCCCGCCGTGACGGAAGATGTCCTGACGAATACGAGGACGGAAACGCCGCTGCCCAAAACGGCATATGGCGACCTTGTCCGGATGGCGTATTTCGTTCTTCCCGGGACGGGAAAGCGCGTCTACCGGCTGGCGGTCGCGCGGCGGATCGTGGACGCCTCCGCCCGCGGCGCCCGGGACCGCTCGCCCGCCGGGCTGGCCCGCCGCCGCACCCGCGTGCTCCGCCGGGCGATGCGCCCGTCCCGGCGGCTGCACATCGGCCTCGGCCCCTGGCTGCGCGCCCTGCCCACCCGGCTGCCCGACCCGGCGCTCACCGCCGCCCTGGCCAAGCTCCATCCGCACGTCCGCGTCGCCTACGTGCTGCGGCACGTCGAGGGGCTGCCCCGCTACGCGGTCCACGACCAGCTGGTCGAGCTGCGCATCCGCGACCCCTGGCCGGCGATCCGCGCGGCCGACGCCGTCCGGCCGCCCGCCGCCCGGCGCGCCGAACGGTTCGAGCCCGCGCTGCTGCGCCCCGTCCGCAACCGCTCGGTGCTGCCGCTGGTCACCGCGGCCGTCCTCACCGCCGCCCTCGTCGCCGTGCTGGTGGCGACCGAGCGGGGCGACCCGCGCGAACCGGAGCTGCGGCTCGTCTCGTCTGACCCCGGCGGCTGGACGGGCGGCGCCCGCACCCTCGACGCCTGGCCGGCCCGCGGCGACCTCGCCCGCGACCGGGCGTTCACCCGGGGCGCCGCCGCGGCCTGGGCCGCCGCCCCGGCGGGCCGCCGCGCGACCGGCACCGCGCAGCTCCTCTACGCGGGCAACGTCGGCGGCACGGCGCTCGCGGTGCTGCGGCAGGGCGGCCGCGTCGCCCGCTACACCCGGGGCGGCCTGGACGTCGTCGACGCCGGGCAGGACACGTCCGCCCCGATCGCCCTCGGCGGCGGGCGCTACCTCCTGGCGCCCTGGGACGCGCGGCCCGAGACCCTCGCCGGGGACGCCCTCGCGGTGACCGACGGGGTGACCGCGCCCGCCCGCGCCGAGTCCGGCTGCGGCCGGGGCCCCCTCTTCCACGTCGGCTCCAGGACCCTCGGCGACCTGGGCGGCCCGCGCGCCACCGTGCTCGGCTACCACTCGCCCGCCTACCGGCCGGACGGGAAGGACGAGCCCGCGCGCCTCGGCCGGGGAGGCCGCGAGTTCTGGAACCGGCTCGCCTGCGCGCCGCACCGGCCGGACGGGCCGGACCGGCCGGTGACCGAGGCCATGGCGTGGAACTTCTGGTCCGGCGGGCTGCCGCGCGGCGGCGGCTCCGCCGACTGGGTCTGCACCCGCCTGACCTTCGCCGACGGCGCCGGCGCGGCCGCCGCCACGCTGCTCGCGGCGAAGGACCGGGCCACCGGCCCCTGCGACGCCCGCCGCCCGGTCAGCGGAACGTGGTGGAAGGCCCCGTCCGGCCGCTGGTACTACCTGGCCGCCGCGGGGCCCGGCCTCGTCCCGCACGCGGACGGCGTCCGCCGCTCCACCGTCCGCAAGCGCCTGCTCACCGCGACCGGCACCCGGGACGCGCCGGTGGAACTCACCGCCCGCTAGCGCCGCCCGGGTCAGCGCGCCCTTACCTCGATCGGGCACACTGGGGGGACCGAACGAGATTCAGGGAGATGCGCATGGGCAAGGGGCCGCTGTCCGGAGTACGGGTGATCGAGCTTGCCGGGATCGGGCCGGGGCCCTTCGCCGCGATGCTGCTGGCCGACCTCGGCGCCGACGTGATCCGCGTCGACCGCGCCTCCGCGGTGAAGGCCGGTGAGGCCACCGGCGGGACCGACTTCAGCAACCGCGGCAAGCGCTCCATCGCGATCGACCTGAAGAGCGAGAAGGGCAAGGAGGTCGTCCTCCGGCTGGTCGAGAA
Organism: Actinomadura sp. 7K534; assembly: GCF_004348575.1. Taxonomy (NCBI): domain Bacteria; kingdom Bacillati; phylum Actinomycetota; class Actinomycetes; order Streptosporangiales; family Thermomonosporaceae; genus Actinomadura; species Actinomadura sp. 7K534. Next base: position 60,586 of record NZ_SMKB01000002.1, on the reverse strand, counting down.
GTCCGACGTCCTCCTCGAAGGGTTCCGGCCCGGCGTCACCGAGCGCCTCGGCCTCGGCCCGGACGACTGCCTCGCCCGCAACCCGAAGCTCGTCTACGGGCGGATGACCGGCTGGGGCCAGGAGGGGCCGCTCTCCCACACCGCCGGGCACGACGTCGGCTACATCGCCATCACCGGCACGCTGCACGCCATCGGCCGGGCCGGCGGACCTCCGCAGGTGCCGCTGAACCTCCTCGGCGACTTCGCCGGCGGCAGCATGTACCTCGTCGTCGGCATCCTGTCCGCCCTCCTGGAGTCCAGGACGAGCGGGCGCGGCCAGGTCGTCGACGCCGCCATCGTGGACGGCGCCGCGCACCTGTCCACCTTCATCCACGGCTTCCTGCGGGGCGGCCTGTGGGAGGACCGCCGCGGCGTCAACCTGCTCGACACCGGCGCCCCCTGGTACGACGTCTACGAGACCTCCGACGGGCGCCACATGGCCGTCGGCGCGATCGAGCCCCAGTTCTACGCCGAGTTCCTCCGCCTCAGCGGCCTCGACAAGGAGGACCTCCCGGCCCAGCACGACCGCTCCGGCTGGCCCGCGCTCCGCGAGCGCTTCGCCGAGGTGTTCCGCACGAAGACCCGCGACGAGTGGACGGAGATCTTCGTCCCGAGCGACGCGTGCGTGGCCCCCGTCCTGTCCATGGCGGAGGCGGCCGAGCACCCCTACAACACGTCCCGCGACGTGTTCCCCGAGCTGGGCGGCCACCCGCAGCCCGCCCCGGCGCCCCGCTTCTCCCGCACCACCACCGAGACCGACGGCGTCCCCGCCCTGCCCGGCGGCCAGACCCGCGCGGTCCTGGAGGACCTCGGCTTCAGCGACGCCGAGACCCTCCTGAAGGAGGGCGCGGTCGCCCAGGCGTGACCGGTCTCCGCCCGTAGGGGCTGGTCGCAGGTGACCGGACTCCCGCGATTGTGAGTCGCCTGACAATTCCCCCGGGGTAACCGGCGGCCATTCCACAAGACCGCGCCGGAATGCGGCCGTACGTTATGTGCACTCCACCCCCACCGACACGGCGATGAGGGGCCGGACCCGGATGCTCGGGTCCCGGCCTCTCTTGGCCGTGCCCGCTTTAGGGAGATGCACATGCGTTTCAGGCGGCTCCGCAGATGGGCGGTCATCGCGGCCGCGATGACCGCCGTGCTGGGCACGACCGGCGTCACCGCGCCCGCGCAGGCCGAGATCGTCCCGGAAGGGGCGAACGACTGGAATTGCAAACCGTCGTTCTGGCATCCGCGGCCGGTCGTGCTCGTGCACGGCACGGTCGAGAACATGGCGTTCAACTGGCAGAAACTCTCCCCGGCGCTGAAGAAGGCCGGATACTGCGTCTACGCCCTCAATTACGGCGGCCCGAAGGACGGCCCCATTCAGGGAATCTACGACATTCCCACGTCGGCCGGTGAGCTGTCCGCGTTCGTCGACCGGGTGCTCGAATCGACCGGGGCGCCGAAGGTCGACATCGTCGGCCACTCGCAGGGCGGCATGATGCCGCGGTACTACATGAAGTTCCTCGGCGGGGCCGCGAAGGTGAACAAGCTCGTCGGCATCGTCCCCTCGAACCACGGGACGAACGCGTCGGGGCTGGTGGAGCTGGGCCGGCTGCTCGGCATCACCCAGGCGATCGTGAAGGCCGCGCCGGCGGCCGGGCAGCAGATCGTCGGCTCGGACTTCCTGCGGGAGCTGAACGAGGGCGGCGACACCGTCCCCGGCCCCCAGTACATCGTGCTCGCCACCAAGTACGACGAGGTCGTCACGCCCTACACCTCGTCGTTCCTGAACGGCTCCAACGCGCACAACGTCCTGCTCCAGGACAAGTGCCCCGGCGACACCAACGCGCACCTCGGCATCAACTTCGACCCAGTGATGATCAAATTCGTGCAGAACTCGCTCGACATCTGGGGCCCGTACTGGCCCATCGACTGCGCCGATCCGCTCGGCTGATCCCGCGCGGACGGCACGGCGCCCGGTGCTCCCCTCTCCGTGAGCACCGGGCGCCGGTGTAGCGGGCGTCTCCCCGCGCGGGTCAGCCGACCGCGTCGGCGACGGCGTCCGCCCAGAGGCCGAGCGCGTCGTCGATCTGCGACTCGGTGACGATCAGCGGCGGGATCATCCGGACGACGTTGCCGTACGCGCCGCAGGTCAGCAGCAGGAGCCCGCGCTCGGTCGCCGCCTTGTGGGCGCGCGCCGCGGCGTCGGCGTCGGGCTCGCCGCCGGGCGCGGTGAACTCGGCGGCCTGCATCAGCCCGAGCCCGCGCACGTCCCCGATGGCCGGGTGGTCGGCGGCGACCTTCTGCAGGCCGTCGTTCAGCCGCGCGCCCTGCCGGGCGGCGTTGCCGACGAGGTCCTCGTCCTGGATGACCTGGAGCGTGGCGAGCGCCGCGGCGCAGGAGACCGCGTTGCCGCCGTAGGTGCCGCCCTGCGAGCCGGGCCGGGCCTTCTCCATCAGCGCGGTCGGCGCCGCGATCGCCGACAGCGGGAAGCCGCTGGCCAGGCCCTTGGCGGTGATGAGGACGTCGGGGAGCGCGGCGGAGTGCTCGTGCCCCCAGAACCGGCCGGTCCGCCCGAACCCGGTCTGCACCTCGTCCATGATCAGCAGGATGCCGTGCCGGTCGGCGCGCTCGCGCAGCCCCTCCAGGAACCCGGGCGGGGCGGGGATGTAGCCGCCCTCGCCGAGCACCGGCTCGACGATGAACGCGGCGGTGTCGGACGCGGGGCTGGCGGTGACGAGCAGGTAGTCGAGCTCGCGCAGCGCGAACCGGGTGGCCTCGCCCTCGTCCCAGCCGTACCGGTAGGCCTGCGGGAACGGCGCGATGGCGGCGCCCGGCATCAGCGGGCCGATGCCGGCGCGGAACTTCGTGCCCGCGGTGGTGAGCGCGGCGGCGCCCATGGTCCGGCCGTGGAAGGAGCCGTGGAAGACGACGATGTTCTGCCGGCCGGTGGCGTGCCGCGCCAGCCGGATGGACGCCTCGACGGCCTCGCTGCCACTGTTGAGGAAGAACAGCGAGTCGAGCCCGGACGGCAGCACGTCGCCGAGCGCCTCGGTGAGGCGCAGCAGCGGCTCGTGCATGACCGTCGTGTACTGGCCGTGGATAAGCGTGCCGACCTGCCGCTGCGCGGCCTCGACCACGCGCGGGTGGCAGTGGCCGGTGCCGGTGACGCCGATGCCCGCGGTGAAGTCGAGGTGCCGCCGGCCGTCGGTGTCGTACAGGTAGACGCCCTCGCCGCGCTCGGCAAGGACGGGGGTGGCCTGCTTGAGCAGGGGTGACAGCTTAGCCATGCGTCGTCCCTCCGATGCCCTTCGTAGATTGTCGACAATCTGCAATGTAGGTGCCCCTGGGACCGGATGTCCAGCGCCGCGGGGCCACTCCGGTACGGCGCCGCCGGAAGAGAGTGCTAGGGGAGGCGGAGCCGCTCGATGGAGTCGGTCATGTGCTCCTCGATGAGGGTCAGCAGCCGCTCCTCCTCGCCGTCGCCGATCGCGTCGACCAGCCGCCGGTGCTCCTCGACCAGCTCGGACGGCTCCGGGTAGGTGTCCTGCAGCGCGTTGAGGCACATGCGGGTCTCCACCAGGAGGGTGTGCGCCATCCGCTCCAGCCGGGGGCTCCCGGACGAACTGACCAGCACCTCGTGGAACGCCTGGTCCGCGTCGCTCATCGCGACCCGGTCGCGCTGGTCGGCCGCGTCGATGAGCGCGTCGAGGGCGTCGGTGAGCCGGGCGACGGCCTCCCCGCGGTTGCGCTCCATGATCAGCTGGCACGCCTCCCGCTCGATGGCGAGCCGGGCGAGGTAGACGTCCTCGACGTCGCCCTCGTCCAGTGTGATGACGAACAGCCCGCGGTGCGGTTCGCTGACCAGCAGCCCCTCCTGGACGAGCCGCTGCATCGCCTCGCGCAGCGGCCCGCGGCTGATGCCGAGCCGGCCGGCCAGCTCGGCCTCGCCGAGCTGGGCGCCGGGCTCCAGCGACCCGTACATGATCGCCGAGCGCAGCTCGTCGGAGACGATCTCGACGGTCGACTTGCGGGGGACAGGTTCCAGCTCACCCAATCGGCCCATTGCCGCGGGCCCCTTTCTCATAGCTGCCAGGTATCTCGTCCCCGCTCGGCGACGCCGGCCGGGACGGCGGCGGGCTCGGCGAACAGCCGGCCCAGCCCGGTGCGCGGCGGGAGTCCCCCGGGACCGGACGCGAGCCGCAGCCCCTCCCACACGCTCACCTGGTTGGCGGTCAGGACCGGCTTGCCGACCCGTGCCTCCAGCTCGTCGAGCCAGGACACGGTGTGCAGCGCGGTGTCGGGCACCAGCACCGCCTCGGCGTCCGGATGGTCGTTGGCGGCGACGAAGGCGAGCACCTCGTCGCGGCCCAGGGTGCCGACCTCGGCGGCGGTGACGATGCCCCGGCAGGACAGCGCCACCACCTCGATCCCGGCGTGGCCCAGGAAGGCGACGAACCGCTCGGCGACGTCGGCCGGGTAGGTCGCGGCGATCGCGACCCTGGTCACGCCGAGGGCCCGCGCGGCGTTCACGAAGGCGAACGAGGTGCTGGACGCGGGCACGCCCGCTTCCGCGGCGACGCCCTCGACCTGCCGCGCGGCGCCGTCCCAGCCGAACACGAAGCTCCCGCTGGTACAGGCCCACACCGCGGACTGGACGCCCATGCCGCGCAGGACGCGGGCGCCCTCGCCCAGCACGTCGGCGCCGCCGACGTCCAGCAGCGCGTCGACGCGGTGGGCGTCCTCGCGCATCAGCGTGTGGACGACCGGCAGGCGCACCCCGCCGAGCGCGAGCTCGATGGCGGGGTAGTCGTCCTCAGCGCTGTAGCCGGGGTAGAGGAACCCGGCGCTCAACCCGTTCTGTGGCATCGAATCGTCAATCCTACCCTTGGGCTCCATCGGTGATCAGGCGGCGGTGGACGGGGCCAGCTGCACGAGCGACTGCCCGGGACCGGCCGCGGAGCGGCCCATCGAGCGCAGTGCCGTGCACATCGTGACCTGGTTGGCGGTGAGGACCGGCTTGCCGATCATCTGTTCCAGCGGGGCGATGATGTCGTACGTCGGCACGTTCGTGCAGCTTATGAAGACGGCCTCGGCCTCGGGGCCGTCGACCGTCGACACCGCCGACACGATCTCGCCGTAGCCGACCTTCCAGATGTGGCTGAGCAGCCCCATCCCGACCGACGACACCACTTCGATGCCGTACTCGCCGAGGAAGGACACCAGCCGCTCGGTGACCGCGTCGATGTAGGGGGTGACGACCGCGATGCGGCTGACGTCGAGGAGCCGGAGCGACTCCACCAGCGCCCCCGACGTCGTCGTGGAGACCGGCGCGCCGGCCAGCCGCATCGACTCGTGCAGCCGCAGCTCGCCCGCTTTGCCGCCGATGAAGCTCCCCGACGCGCAGGCGTAGGCGACGGCGAGCGGCTCGGGGGCGAGCACGTCGCGCGTGGCCTGCCGGACGATGGACTGGTCGGACAGCGCGGACGCCATCTCGACGGTGACCGGTACCGGGACGTACGGGAGCCGCGTCATGTACAGCGACACGTCGTCGGGCGTCCAGCGCCACAGTTCGCGGTCGAGGGCGAAGTCGAAGGGCGCGACCACGCCGATGCCGTGCTGGGCGAGCAGCTCGGGGCCGACGACCAGCGTGGGGTCGAATGTCATTTGCGCGCCCACCGCCCTAGGACTCGGCACGGCTGTAGACCAGGCGCTCACCGACACCGCCGGAGCGCCAGACGTCGTTGCAGGCCTCGGCCATGCGGTCGAGGCCCTCGACGATCGTCGCGTAGACGTTGCCGGGGACCCAGCCGACGTCCCCGTTGAGCAGCAGGTTGTTGCGGCCGTAGAAGATGGCGAGGTCGATCACGCCGGGCAGCGTGTGGATGTTCTTCTCCTCCTTGAAGCGCCGGTCGAGCATGCCGCCGGCGAAGGAGAAGTAGACGACGTCGCCCGGGATGGGGGTGACCGTGGGGTTCTCGAGGCCGACCTCCTCCTCGGAGAACCGCTCGACCATCGTGTAGACCTCGTTCCGCGCGTACTTGGCGTGGTAGGCGTCCCCGCCGAGCGGGAGGGAGTTCCACACCGCCTCGCAGGTGCGCGGCGCGTCCTTCTCCAGTAGTTCCGCGACGCACGAGACGCCGCGACGCTCCAGAGTGATGGTCATGAGCTTGGGCATGCTGGGCCTCCCCGTGGACAGGGGTGGGCGAGAACGTCGCCACCCGAAGGACTCTTCCGTTAGAGCGCTCTGGGATCCGTCCTGGCCTTGCGTGGGCAGGTTGCGACGGTCTTGCAGCACACGAGATCTCAGTGCGGTGCCCGGGGCCGCAGTGCACCGCGCTGATTGTTGACAATCCTACGAAACGTTCCTAGCGTGTCAATGCCCCCCTGAGTTGCCTTCACGTAAACTCTGGTCTCCCTGAAAGTGGCGCTCCATGGACCCTGCTCCGCCCGCACCCGGAGGACCGCCCGGCGTGGTGGTCCTGACTGGGGACGCCCGCCCGCGGGGGATGGCCGACGCGGAGCGCCTCGCCCGCGTCCGTTACGTCCGTGAAACTGAGCTTGCGGACGCCCTGCCCGGCGCGGACGTCCTGTTCGTGTGGGACTTCCTCTCCGACGCGGTCGCCGGGGCGTGGCCGCGGACCGGCGGGCCCGAGTGGGTCCACATCGCGAGCGCCGGGGTCGACCGGCTGCTCTTCCCCGGCCTGGTCGAGTCCGGCACGGTCGTCACCAACTCCCGCGGCGTCTTCGACGAGCCGATCGCAGAATACGTGCTCGGGCTGGTGCTCACGTTCGCCAAGGACCTGCACACGACCGTCCGGCTCCAGGGCGAGCGCCGCTGGCTGCACCGCGAGACCGAGCGCGTCACCGGCGCCCGCGCCCTGGTCGTCGGCACCGGGCCGATCGGCCGCGCGATCGGCCGCCGCCTGTCGGCCGCGGGCCTGGCCGTGTCCGGCGCGGGCCGCACGCCGCGCGACGCCGATCCCGACCTCGGCGTCGTCCACCCGATGGAGCGGCTGGGCGAGGCGCTCGCCGAGGCCGACTACGTCGTGCTGGCGGCGCCGCTCACCCCGGAGACCCGCCACATGGTCGACGCCGCCGCGCTCGCGCGGATGCGGCCGTCCGCGCGGCTCGTCAACGTGGGGCGCGGCGCGCTGGTGAACGAGCCCGACCTGGTCGAGGCGCTGCGGGCCGGGCGGATCGCGGGCGCGGCCCTCGATGTCTTCGAGGACGAGCCGCTCCCGGAGTCGTCGCCCCTGTGGGACATGCCGAACGTGCTGGTCTCCCCGCACATGTCCGGCGACGTCATCGGCTGGCGGGACGAGCTGGTCTGGCTGTTCACCGCCAACCTCGACCGCTATGTCGCCGGGCGCCCGCTGCGCAACGTCGTGGACAAGCGGCTCGGCTACGTGGGTTCACCGCAGAGGGTCGGCTGACCAGTGCACCGGAGGGGGATGCAGTGACCGTGACGAAGACCGACGCGGCCGATCTGACCGCGGCCGAGCTGCTGCGCGAGTACGAGGCCGGGACGCTCTCCCCGGTCGAGGCGGCGCGGGCCGTCCTCGACCGGATCGAGCGCGACGACCCCGCGCTCAACGCGTTCTGCCTGGTCGACGAAGAGACCACGCTCGACATGGCCCGCGCGGCGGCCGACCGGCGGGCGCGCGGCGCGACGCTCGGCCCGCTGGACGGCGTGCCCGTCTCCATCAAGGACGTCCTGCTCACCCGCGGCTGGCCCACGCTGCGCGGCTCCACGACGATCGACCCGGCGGGCCCGTGGGACGAGGACGCCCCGTCGGTCGCCCGGCTCCGCGAGCAGGGCGCGGTCTTCGTCGGCAAGACGACCACGCCGGAGTTCGCGTGGAAGGGCGTCACCGACAACCCGCTCACCGGCGTCACCCGCAACCCGTGGGACACGTCCCGCACGCCGGGCGGGTCGAGCGGCGGCGCGGCGGCGGCCGTCGCGGCGGGCATGGCGCCGCTCGCCCTCGGCACGGACGGCGGCGGCTCGGTGCGCATCCCCGCCGCGTTCACCGGCACGTTCACCATCAAGCCGACCTACGGCCGCATCCCGCACTACCCGGCGAGCCCGTTCGGGACGCTCGCGCACGTCGGCCCGATGACCTACACCGTCGCGGACGCGGCGCTGCTGCTCGACGCGATCTGCGGACCCGACGGCCGCGACTGGTCCGCGCTCGCGCCGCCGGACGTCCCGTTCACCGAGGCCCGCCCGGACGACCTGACCGGCCTGCGCGTGGCGTTCAGCCCCGACCTCGGCTTCGCGGAGGTCGATCCGGAGATCGCGGCGTCCGTCGCGGCCGCCGCCGAGGTGTTCGCCGAGCTGGGCGCCAAGGTCGAGCAGGCCGACCCCGGCTTCGGCGACCCCGTCGAGGAGTTCGAGGTCCTGTGGTTCGCGGGCGCCGCGAAGGTCGTCGACCACCTGCCGCCCGAGGCGCGCGCACGGCTCGACCCGGGCCTGCGGGAGATCTGCGAGCAGGGCGCGGGGTACTCGGCGCTCGAGTACCTGACCGCCACGGCCCGCCGGATGGAGCTCGGCCGCATCATGGGCCTGTTCCACGAGCGCTACGACCTGCTGCTCACCCCGACGATGCCGATCGCGGCGTTCGAGGCCGGCCTGGAGGTGCCGCCGGGTTCGCCGTCCCCGCGCTGGACGAGCTGGACCCCGTTCACCTACCCGTTCAACATGACGCAGCAGCCCGCCGCGAGCCTGCCGTGCGGCTACACCTCGGCGGGGCTGCCGATCGGCCTCCAGGTGGTCGGCGCCCGGCACGCCGACGCCCTGGTGATGGCCGCCTGCCACGTGTTCGAGCGGGCGCGCCCGTGGAAAAGGTGGCGGCCGTAAGGGAGCGCTAGCGGACTGGAGGTCGCCGTCGGGGGTCTGGGGGTTGTCCCCCAGAGGCGATAGGTGGCGGCCGTAAGGGAGCGCTAGCGGACTGGAGGTCGCCGTCGGGGGTCTGGGGGTTGTCCCCCAGAGGCGATAGGTGGACGCCCTAGCCGGCCTCGGCGGGGCCGCGGTCAGCCGAACGTGATCACCGTGCGGCCGCGGTGGAGGCCCTGGTCCATATCGGCGAGGACGCGCGGCGCGTCGTCCAGCGGGACGGACGTGACCGCGGGGACGATCCCGTGCGCCACCGCGAAGTCGAGGGTGTCGCGCAGGTCGGCGGGGGACCCGGACGGCGTGCCCATCACGCGCAGCCGGTTGGCGACCAGGGCGAGCGGCGACACCTCCACGTTCGCGGCGTCGAAGCCGACGTAGACCAGGGTGCCGTCCGCGCGCAGGCCGCCGAAGGCGGCGAGCCCCGTCGCGGTGTCGGGCGCGGTGTTCATGACGACGTCCGCGCCGCCCCAGGCCCGCAGCGCCTCGGCGGGGTCCTGCTCGGAGGTCGCGACGTACAGTTCGGCGCCGCCGCGCAGTGCCTCCTCTTCGGCGCCGCGCGTGCGGGACACCGCGGCGACCCGGGCGCCCATCGCGGCGGCGAACCGGACGGCCAGCATGCCGACGCCGCCGGTGCCGAGCACGGCGACCCGCGACCCGGCGACCGCGCCGGCCCGCCGCAGCCCGTTGAACGCGGTGACGCCCGCGCACATCAGCGGCGCGCCGGCCACGGGGTCGAGGCCGCCGGGCAGCGGGGTGACGAAACCGGCGCGGCCCAGGAAGTATTCGGCGTATCCGCCGTCGCGGTTGACCCCGGTGACCGGCCTGGGGAGGGCGCCGCACAGGTTCTGGTCGCCGCGCACGCACTGGTCGCAGTGGCCGCACGATCCGTACGGCCACGCGGCGCCGACGCGGGTGCCGACCTCCGGCCATCCGACGCCCGGGCCGAGCGCGGCGACGACGCCGCTGATCTCGTGGCCCGGCACGACCGGGAACGTCCCGAAGGCGTAGTGGCCCCGCAGGTGGTTGACCTCGGAGAAGCACATCCCGCACGCGGTGACCTCGACGAGGATCTCGCCGGGGCCCGGTTCGGGCACCTCCCGCTCGACGATCTCCAGCGGCTTGCCGGGTGCGGACAGTAGCGCGCTGCGCATGGCAGGTCCCCTCTCGGACATGTATTCATAGCGCTGATACACGAATCACCATAACGCTGCTACAGGAGCTTGCATAGCGGTGTTCGGGAAATTTCTGTAACGTTGATTTCGTGACCGCGCAGAAGGACCTCGACACCCGGGACCGGATCCTGCGGACGGCCGCCCGGCTGCTGGCCGAGGCCGATGGCGAGCCGGTCTCGACGCGCGCCGTCTGCACGGCGGCCGGGGTGGGGGCGCCGACGCTCTACCACCACTTCGGCGACAAGCGCGGGCTGTTCGACGCCGTCGCCGCCTACGGGTTCGAGACGTACCTGGCGAGCAAGCGCGCCCAGCGGAGCACCGGAGACCCGGTCGACGACCTGCGCCGCGGCTGGGACCTGCACGTCGAGTACGGCCGCACGAACCCCGCGTTCTACACCCTGATGTACGGGACGCCCCGGACGCCGCCCATCGCGGCGGAGGCGCACCGCATCCTGCTCGGCCTCGTCGACGCGGCCGCCCGCGCCGGGCGGCTCCGCGTCCCCGCCGGCACGGCCGCACGGATGATCCACGCCGCCGGGGTCGGCGTCACCCTCGCGCTCATCGCGGCCGAGGCCGGCCAAGCGGACGGCGAGCCGGGCAATGAGGCGGACGGGGCGGCGGACGACGAGCTGTCCGAGCGGACGAGGGAGGCGGTCCTGGCCGCGGTCACCGTCCCCCGCGAAGGGGAGGGCGACGCGCAGCGCACGTCCGCGGCGCGCGCGGTGGCGCTGCGCGCCGCGCTGGCCGCCGACCCGCCGAAGCGGCTATCCGCGCCGGAGGCGGCCCTGCTCGGCGAATGGCTGGACCGGATCGCCGACGGCTAGCCGGTCAGTCGTCCTCGGGCGGCCGGAGTTCCTTGTCGCGCTTCTTCTGCCGGCTCGACTTGCGGCGCTTCACCCCGACGCCGCCCCAGAACGCCAGGCCCCTGATGACGACCGTGGGGGAGCCGGGCACCCCCGGGCCGCTCGCCCGCTGGTCGAACCCGCCCATGATGCCGAGGCCCTTGACGTGCACGGTGATGTCGTCCGGCACGACGATGTCGATGCCGCCCATGATGGCCAGCGCCCGGATCGTCGTCTCCGGCTCCTCGAACCGCGCGTCGCGCAGGTCGATCTTCCCGCCGCCCCAGAACGCGAACGCCCGGAACACGCGGGGGACGTTCCACACGCCCGCCCGCAGGAAGCCGCTCATGATGCCGATGCCGCCCGTCCAGGAGGGCGCGCCCGGCAGCGGGCGCCAGGCCGCCGCGCCGGACGGCGCGGGCGCCGGTGCCGCGCCGGGGGCGGGCAGGTCCCGGGTGAGCGGCTCCAGGTCCGCGTACGTCTTGGCCGCGTACACCGCGTCCAGGCGCTCGTCCAGCTCCTCCAGGGTCAGCCGCCCGTCACCGGCTGCGTCCCGCAGCACCTGTGCGACCCGGTCGCGGTCGGCGTCGCCGGCCCGCATCTCCGGCGACGCGGAGGGTCCCGGGCGGTCGGGGAGGTTCGTCATGCCCCGAGCCTAAACCAGGTCGCCCCCCTGGGACCCCGCAGGTTCGAGACGGACGATCACGGATTTCGAGGTGGGGGTGTTGCTCACCTGGGCGGTGCTGTCGAGCGGGACGAGGACGTTGGTCTCCGGGAAGTACGCCGCCGCGCAGCCGGCCGCGGTCGGGTAGGCGACGGCGCGGAACGACGGGGCGCGGCGCTCGACGCCGTCCTCCCACTCGGAGACCAGGTCGACCATCGCGCCGTCCGCCAGCCCGAGGGCGGACAGGTCGGCCGGGTTGACGAACACGACGCGGCGCCCGGCCTTGATGCCCCGGTAGCGGTCGTCCAGCCCGTAGACGGTGGTGTTGTACTGGTCGTGGCTCCGGACGGTCTGCAGCAGCAGCCGCCCCTCCGGGACCCGCAGGACCTCCAGCTCGTTCACCGTGAGGTTGGCCTTGCCCGTGGCGGTGGGGAACCTGCGCTCGTCGCGCGGCGCGTGCGGGAGCGTGAACCCGCCGGGCTCGCGGACGCGGGCGTTGAACTCGGCGAACCCGGGCACGACGCGGGAGATGTGGTCGCGGATCACGTCGTAGTCGCGTTCCATCGCCTCCCACGCGATGCCCGAGCCGGGGAGCGCCGCCCTCGCCAGGCGGCAGACGATCGACACCTCCGACAGCAGGTGCGGGGAGGCGGGGGCGAGGCGGCCCCGCGAGGCGTGCACCATCCCCATCGAGTCCTCGACGGAGACGAACTGCGGCCCGGACTCCTGCTCGTCCCGCTCGGTGCGGCCGAGCGTCGGCAGGATCAGCGCCAGCTCGCCCACTTCGGCGTGCGAGCGGTTGAGCTTGGTGGAGACCTGCGCGGTCAGCCGGCAGTTCCGCAGCGCCGCCTCGGTGACCGCGGAGTCGGGGGTGGCGCGGACGAAGTTGCCGCCCATGCCGAGGAACACCTTCGCGCGGCCGTCCCGCATGGCGCGGATCGCGTTCACGGTGTCCACGCCGTGCTCGCGCGGCGGCTCGAACCCGAACTCGGCGGCGAGCGCGTCCAGGAACTCGGGCTTCGGCCGCTCCCAGATGCCCATCGTCCGGTCGCCCTGCACGTTGGAGTGGCCGCGCACCGGGCAGACGCCCGCGCCGGGGCGGCCGATGTTGCCGCGCAGCAGCAGGAAGTTGACGATCTCGCGGATCGTGGGGACGGAGTTGCGGTGCTGGGTGAGGCCCATCGCCCAGCAGACGATGATCCGCTCGGCCCGCAGGACGTCGCCGAGCGCGCCGGCGATCTCGTCGCGGGTCAGCCCGGTCGCCGCCCGCACGTCGTCCCAGTCCAGGCCGAGGACGTGCTTCTCGAACGCCTCGAACCCGTGGGTGTGCGCGTCGAGGAACGCGCGGTCGACGGCGTCCGGCGCGTCCGACTCCAGCAGCATCCGGTTGAGCGCCTGGAACAGGGCGAGGTCGCCGTTCAGCCGGATCTGCAGGAACCGGTCTGCGAGCACGGTGCCCTTCCCCGCGATCCCGGACGCGCGCTGCGGGTTCTTGAACCGCATCAGCCCCGCCTCGGGCAGCGGGTTGACGGCGACGATCCGGGCGCCCTCCTTCTTGGCCCGTTCCAGCGCCGACAGCATCCGCGGGTGGTTGGTCCCCGGGTTCTGCCCCACGACGAAGACCAGGTCGGCTCGGCCGAGGTCCTCCAGCAGCACCGACCCCTTGCCGACGCCGAGGGTCTCGCTCAGCGCCGACCCGGACGACTCGTGGCACATGTTGCTGCAGTCCGGCAGGTTGTTCGTGCCGAACGCGCGGACGAACAGCTGGTAGGCGAACGCGGCCTCGTTGCTCGTGCGGCCGGAGGTGTAGAAGACGGCCTCGTCCGGCGAGTCCAGCGCGCTCAGCTCCGCCGCCAGCAGGCCGAACGCCTCGTCCCACGCCACCGGCTCGTAGTGCTCGGACCCGGCGCGCTTCAGCATCGGCTCGGTGAGGCGCCCCTGCTGCCCGAGCCAGTGGTCGGAGCGCCGCGCCAGCTCGGCCACGGTGTGCCGGGCGAAGAACTCGCGGGTGACCCGCCGCGTCGTGGCCTCCTCCGCGACGGCCTTCGCGCCGTTCTCGCAGAACTCGGCGACGTGCCGGCGGTCGCCCTCCGGCCACGCGCACCCCGGGCAGTCGAAGCCCGACTTCTGGTTGACGCGCGCCAGCGTCAGCGCGGTGCGCCGGACCCCCATCTGCTCGTACGACCGCCGGAGCGCGGCCGTGACGCCGGGCACGCCGGCGGACCACGTCTTCGGCTCCGACACCTCGAGGCCCGCGTCGTCGAAGTCGTCGGAAGGCGCCTTGCGGCTCATCGCACCCACATCCTCGTTGTCGCCCGGGATCCCTCTCACTCTCGCACGAGGACGCGCACGCGTCCCTCAGCGAATCCGGACGGCGGAAACGAAGGGCGATCCGAGCCGGTCGGATGCCGTCCGGCGGGCGCTACTGGGGAGGGCCCTCGGCAAGGCGGATCGTGGCGGACACGGCGGCGCCCTGGGCGGTCGTCCACTCCAGCTGGACGACATCGCCCGGATGGTGGGCCAGCATCAGCGTCGTCAGGGTGGTGGGCGAGTCGACGCCCCGGCCGTCGAAGGTGACGATGGAGGCTCCGACCGGAATGCGCGCGGCCTCCGCGGGGGAGCCGGGCACGACCTCGGCGACGACGGCGCCCTGCGAGTTGCGGTTGGAGCGGACCTTGACGCCCAGCATGGCGGTCGGCCCGATGTGCACGGTGATGGACGACTCGCCGCGCTGGATCTGCCGGGCGACGTCCAGGGCCCGGTCGGACGGGATCGCGTACCCGCGGTGGTTCTTGTTCTTTTCCGCGTCCTTCGAGAGGCCGGCGGACGCGGCGGTGTTGATGCCGATCACCTTGCCGTCCGTGTTCAGCAGCGGCCCGCCCGAGTCGCCCGGCTCGATCGGCGCGTCGGTCTCGATCAGGCCGCTGAGCCGCTCGGTGGTGCCGCTGCTGTCGTCGCGGGCGGTGACGGACTGCTCCAGGGCGGTCACCTCGCCGGTGACGACCCGGGGCTTGCCGCCCTCGCCGCCCGCGTTGCCGACGGCGGTGACCGTGTCGCCGACGCCCACACCGGACGCCGAGGCGAACGCGGCGGCCTTGAGCCGGGTCGCGCCCTCCAGCCGGATCACCGCGATGTCGCCCGCGCGGTCGTAGCCGACGACTTGCGCGGTGTAGGTGCGGCGGTTGTCGGTGTCGGTCCCCCTGATCCTGGTGGCGCCCCTGATCACGTGGTTGTTGGTCAGCACGAGCCCGGAGGCCGTGAGCACGACCCCGGTCCCGGCGGCGCGGGTGCCGCGCAGGTCCTGCTCGGTCTCGATGTTGACGACGCCGGGGCGGCGGCCGCTGGGCTTGGCGTTCTTGCTCTTCGGTGACGCGGTGACGGGCGGCGGGACGTCCTCGGTCGTCCCGCCCCCGACGATCCGGCAGCCGGGGACGAGCAGGGCCAGCAGCGTGACCAGGAACAACACCGTCACGGCACGGATGCCGCGACGCGGGGTGTCTTCGGGCACCGGCCGCCTCCCTCACTGTCCTCCCCATGATTTCCCGAAAAGCGGCGATTAGTCGTTCATGGAGGACGATCGTGACCAGGTGGTCGCCGGCGCGCGCCGGAACGCTCAGCGGGTGAAGTAGCGCCGCGGGTTGGCCACGAGCATCTGGTCGATCCGGGCGTCGCCGACGCCGGCGGCGCGCAGGGCGGGCAGCACGTCGTCGGTGATGTGCCGGTAGTGCCAGTTCGGCTGCATCGCCGGGACCGTCGCCGGGTCGGGGCCGAACCAGTCGATGAAGCAGCTCGCGTCGTGGCTGAGCACGATCCGGTCGGCGTAGCCGCGCTCGCACAGGGCGGCGATGGTGGCCACCCGGTTCTCGGTCGGGTTGATGATGTCGAGGCCGAAGCGGTCCATGCCGAGGATCGCGCCGGAGTCGGCGAGCTCCGCCAGGTAGTCGAGGTCGTTGCTGTCGCCCGCGTGCCCGATCACGACCTTGGTGAGGTCCACGCCCTCCTTGCCGAGCAGGTCGACGACCGTCCGGCCCGCGTGGATGGAGCTCTCGGTGTGCACGGTGAGCGGCGCGCCCGTCTCGCGGTGCGCCCCGGCGACGGCGCGCAGCACCCGCTCGACGCCGGGGGTCAGCCCGGGGGCGTCCACGGCGCACTTGAGGAACGCCGCCTTGACGCCGGTGCCGCCGATGCCCTCGGTCAGGTCGCGGACGAAGTCGGCGATCATCGGGTCGGGGCCCACGTCCAGCATCGTGCCGGGGCCGCGGTGGTGGAACTGGAACGGCACGTCGTTGTAGGTGTAGATCCCCGTCGCCGCGATGATGTTGAGATCCGGCACCTGCTCGTTGATCCGCTGGATCCGCGGGATGTAGCGGCCGAGGCCCCACACGGTCGGGTCCGCGATCGTGCGGATGCCGCGGTCCGCCAGCTCGCGCAGCTTCGCGACCGCGTCGGCGACCTTCTCGTCCTCGTCCCACCAGTCGCCCGCGCCGTAGTTCTGGACGTTCTCGGTGCCGAGGACGAAGACGTGCTCGTGCATGAACGTGCGGCCGAGTTCGCCGACCTCCACGGGGCCGCGGACGGTCTCCACTGCGGGCATGGGCTCTCCTCTGTCCGGGCACCGTACGGCTCTGTACGGCCACGAGGTGCATACCGACCGGTCGGTTTTCTGGCAAGCTATGACGTGGGACACATCGGAGTCAATGCCCCCGCGGACGGGAGGTGCCCAGGTGACGGACACGGCAGGGCCCGGCTCGGCGGGCCCCAGGTCGGCGGGGCCCGTGCGGTCGAGCGCGGTCGAGCGGCGCATCCTGGACGCGGCGCTCCGGCTGTTCGCCGAACGCGGCTTCGACGGGACGTCCGTGCAGGGCATCGTGGAGGCCGCCGAGGTCACCAAGGGCGCCCTCTACCACTACTTCGACTCCAAGGACGACCTCCTCTACGAGATCTACCACTCGCTGATCGCCCGGCAGCTCGCCGACCTCGGCGACGTCCTGGCGCGCGGGCTGCCGCCCCGCGAGGCCGTCCGCGCGGTGCTGACCGGGCTGATCCGCAGCACGGCGGAGCACATCGACGAGGCGAAGGTCTTCTCCCGCGAGATGCACCGGCTGGACGGCGCCCGGATGCGCTCGGTCCGCGCCGACCGCCGCCGCTACCACGTGACGTTCCGCGGCCTCGTCGAGAAGGGGCAGCGGGACGGCGTGTTCAGCGACGCGACCCCCGCCGAGACGGTCACGATCGTCGCGCTCGGCATGGTGAACCAGATGCCGTCCTGGTACCGGGCGGACGGCCCGAAGCCCGCCGCGCGGCTCGCCGACGAGGTCGCCGGGTTCATCCTGACCGCCCTTGAAGGCGGCGCGTCAGCCCGGTGAAGGCGGTGCCGCCCCGGTGTCCTGCCGGGCGTCCGCCCCGCGGTCCCGCGGGGCGCGGGTGGCGGTCGCGGTGACGAGGGACGCCAGCACCGCGAGCGCCGCGATCGACACGGCCATCGGGACGGCGGTGTCCGGCCCGGCGATCCCGGCCAGCGGCGCGGCGGCCCCGCCCAGCGCGAACTGGGTGACGCCGAGCAGCGCCGAGGCGCTCCCCGCCACCTCGGACGCCGGGCCCGTCAGCGCCAGCGCGGTCGCGTTCGGCAGCACGAAGCCCTGCCCGGAGGTGACCAGGAACAGGGCGGGCAGGACCCCGTAGACGCCCGCGCCGGTGAAGACGGAGGCCAGCAGGACGGCGCCGCCCGCCGTCATCATGCCGAGTCCGACGGCCAGCAGCAGGCGCAGCCGCACCCGCCCGGCGAGCCGGCCGCCGATCTGCGCGGCGGTCACGGTCCCGAGGGCGTTGACGCCGAAGGCGATGCCGAACGTCTGCGGCGACAGCCCGTAGATGTCCTGCAGGACGAACGGCGACCCCGAGATGTAGGTGAACATCGCCCCGAACGACAGGCCGATGGTCAGCGCGTACCCGGCGAACATCCGGTCGGCCGCGAGGCCCCGGAACGTGCGCACCGTCGCGCGCAGCCCGCCCGTCGCGCGGCGCGCGGGCGGCAGCGTCTCCTTCACCCCGAGCAGCGCGCCGAGGAACAGCGCGACGCCGACCCCGGACAGGACCGCGAACAGGCCCGGCCACGGCATCAGCCGCAGCAGCTGGCCCCCGGCCACCGGCGCGAGGATCGGGGCGAGCCCGGTGACCAGCATCAGCGTCGAGAAGAACCGGGCGGCGGCCACGCCCCGGTAGAGGTCGCGGACGATCGCCCGCGCGATCACGATCCCGGCGGCCCCGGTCGCGCCCTGCACCACCCGCAGCGCGATCAGCGTCTCCACGGT
The DNA here is from genome assembly GCF_004348575.1 of Actinomadura sp. 7K534. Classification (NCBI taxonomy): domain Bacteria; kingdom Bacillati; phylum Actinomycetota; class Actinomycetes; order Streptosporangiales; family Thermomonosporaceae; genus Actinomadura; species Actinomadura sp. 7K534. Next base: position 42,671 of record NZ_SMKB01000002.1, on the reverse strand, counting down.
GGGGGCGGCGGCGCACAGCAGCGACGCGGCGGCGTAGGCGGCCAGCCCGGCCAGCAGCGGCCGGCGCCGCCCGAGCGAGTCGCTGAGCGGGCCCGCCACCGCCTGCCCCGCGGCGAGGCCGGCGACGCACGCGGTCAGCGTGAGCTGCGTCTGCATCGCGCCCGTCGACAGGTCGCCGGCCAGTGCGGGCAGCGCGGGCAGGTACAGGTCGATCGACAGCGGCCCGATGGCCGTCAGCGACCCGAGGATGAGGATGAGCCAGAGCCGCCGGTCCATCCATCCGCCGGTCGCCGTCTCGGCGGCTGGATCGGCCGTCTGGGTCATGATCGCCTTCCGTTCGGGGGGCCGCGGGCGGACGATTGCCAAAGAACGTCCAATCCGATGATGGATCTATATCTTCCTGCTCATCAGGGTGTGCTCGATCACGGGCAGGACATTCGGCGCAGGAGGGGTCAGAAGGGGAAGCGCTCCGCGGCGGCGACCACCGCGCCGGTGACGGTCGCCACCGTGACGGCCGACACCCCCGCGAGGACCGCCCAGCGCCCGGCCTGGTAGCCGAGCGGGACGCGGTCCGGACCGCGTCCCCGCACCGGCCACGGGGCGCGCAGCGGGGCCGTCCCGGGCAGCTCCTGGGCGGCGTCGTCGGGCGGCCGGACGCCGTTCGCCGCACCGGCGGGCGCCAGGCCGGTCACCCAGCCGAGCAGGTCGGCGACGTCCGCGGGCTCCGTCGCCAGGCCGGACGCGAAGTACCGCACCTGCCCCGCGAGCTGGTCGAGGGTGCGGACGGTGTTGCCGAGGCCGATGTCGCCGAGCCATTCGCGCAGCCCGGCCTCGTCGTCCGGTCCCGCGCCGGTCAGGAAGCGGCCGATCTCGGTGCGGGCCAGCAGGTCGGTCTTGGTGACGACGACGGCGACCCGCTTCTGGTGCCCCTGGTCCGGGCGGGACCGCAGCTCGTTCAGCACCCGCTGCAGCGTGTCGGCCGGGTCCTCCTCCGACGACGCGGCGGACCGGTCGACGAGATCCCGCTCGTCCCCGGTCAGGGAGCCGCGCAGCTGGGGGAGGGCGAACGGGTCCACGACGAACAGCAGCGCCTCGCTGTGCTCCAGGTAGCGCAGCGACTCGACCTCCGTGGCGCCCGTGTAGTGCTCGCCGGCCGGGTCGAACAGGTAGAGGATCCGCCGGGCGCGGCCCGGGAGCTCCACGTCCACCATGGTCGCGAGCGGCAGCTCCGGCCCCGTCTTGGCGAGGCGCCCGCCGCGCTGGAACTCGCGGATCGCGCCCGCGTACGCCTGCGCGTGCCGCTGCTCCACGAACGCGAGCCGCCCGTGGACGGCGCGGGCCCGCGCGTGCAGGGCGCGGATCCCCAGGACCATGAACGTGGTCTTCCCGGCGGCCGGGCCGCCGACGAACGGCAGCGGCTCCACGCGGACCCGCCCGATCCGCTCGGGGAGCCGCCCCCCGCAGTGCGGGCAGTGCGCGGCCAGCCGGAAGCGCCCGAGCGGGACGGTCGTGGGCAGCCGCGCCCCGCAGCGGCACACGTGGCGGAACGCGCCGCGCGACCCGGGGGTGAGGCGGGGGTGCCGCGCCCCGCACCCCGGGCACTCGTACTCGGGCAGCCCGATGCGCTCGTAGCAGAAGGGGTGCGGGCAGGTCTGCAGGATCCTGCCGTACATCATGAAGAGGCGCTCCACCGCCGCCAGGACGAGCACGCACAGCAGCCACACCGCGAGCCCCGTCGCGGCCACCAGCCCGTAAAGGACGGTGAGCGCGAGCACGAACACGGCGGCCGGCACGGAGGCGGCCACGATGCCCGCGCACAGCGCCAGCCAGACCGGGAAGACGAAGAAGCCCCAGAACCCGCCGAGCAGCAGCCGGGTCAGGCGGACGAGGACGGCCCGCGCGGTCCGGTACACCTGCGGCACGACCGTGCGGCTGATCGTCCACCAGTCGCGCCACACCTGGCCGAGCAGGTAGTGCCGGTAGGCGATCTTCGGCTCGGCGACCGGCGACGGCCCTTCGAGGGTGGACGGCGCGAGCGTCCGGCACGCGTGCAGGTAGTACAGGCTCAGCGCGGCGACCCCGGCGACGACGAGCGTCGCGGCGAACAGCACCGGGAACACGTACATGAAGCCCAGCCACATGGCCGCGCCCCACACGGCGATCAGCAGCAGCACGAGGATGGGATGCACGGCTCACCTCCCCCCGCGGGAGGAGTCGCCCTCGGCGAGGAGGTCCCGCAGCGCGGCCCGCAGCCGTGGGCTGCGCTCCAGGCGGACGTCGAGCTGCCGGCTCGCCAGCCACCGGCCGGCCGCCGCCCGCGCCCACGCCTCCAGGGCCGGTTCGGCGGCGCCGCGGGTCTTCATCCGCAGCACGACCTCGACCAGGTCGTTGCGCTGCTCGGCCTCGCCGCCGCGCAGCGGGGCGCGGCCCGCGCGGGCGCGTCCGGGCAGCTCCTCGGTCCACCGCTCGCCGAGCCGGGCGCGGACGGGCGCGGGCAGCGCGGCCAGCAGCTCCGCCCGGAACGCGGGCGGCCGCCGGCACAGCCGCCGCGCCGCCCCGACGAACGCCTCGCCCGCGAGCTGCGCGGTCGCGCCGCCGGCGTCCGCGATCTCCGCCAGCGCCCGCGCCGCCCGCGCCGGGCCCGCGGTGATCGCCGTCCCGTACGCCTGGACGAGGGCGGCGTCGCGTCCGGCGCGCCCGCCGGGCAGGACCTCCCGGACCCGCTCGGCCAGCCGCAGCGCGGCCGGGTCCGCCAGCCCGTCGCCGCCGGGGAACGCGAGGCGCGTGAACGTCCGGGACGGCAGCCCGGCCAGCGGGGCGCGGGCCGCCATCGCGTCGCCGTGGGCGTCCAGCAGGCCCTCGCACTCATCGGCGGACGGCGGAACCCGCCAGACCTCGTCGAGCGCCGCGTCCAGCACCGCGACAAGGGCCGTGTCGGGGTCTCCGTCCAGCCGGAGCAGCTCCCCGGTGATCTCGATCCGGCGTTCCGGATGCCGCCGCCCGACGGACGCGAGCACGGCGCCGCCGACGGCGGGCACGGCGCGCAGCCGCTCGGGGTGCCCGTGCAGCAGGTCGCAGTTGCCCGGCGTGAGCGCCGCCGCGCGCTCCCGCTCGCCGGCCTCGGCGAGCCCGGCGAGCACCCCGTCGAGGAGGGCGTCGCGCAGCCCCTCGGGGCAGCCGGCGAGCGCCGCGGCGAGGCCGGGGTCGCCGCGCCGCGCGCACCGCGCCGCCGCCGCCGCGACCTCCGCCGGATCGAGCTCCACCCTGGCCTGCTCCGCCACCCCCGCCGCCGCCGTGATCTCGGCCAGGCCGGACGCCTCGGCCAGCGCGTCCGAGACCCGCTCGCCGACGCGCAGCGAGCACTGCCGGGCGACGTCCGCCGCCCCCGCGGCCCGCGCCCGCTCGTGCAGGGCGAGCGCGAGGTCCAGCCCCATGGACGGGACGCCGGGGACGAGGTCGCGCCACACCCATTCGGGTATCCCGGACCCGCGCCGCGACAGCAGCTCCGCCGCGGCGCCCTCCTCGGCCGCGGTGACGGTCGCGTCGCCGCGGCAGAGCGCCAGCAGCGCGGCGGCGCCCTCCTGCGCGGGGTCGGCCGGCGGTGCCAGCTCGCCGAGGGCGTCGAGGCCGGCGAAGTCGGGGCCGCGCCAGCAGCCGGCGACGGTCCGCGCGAAGCGGCTCGTCCCGCCGGCCGGGACGCCCTCGCGGAGGTCGAAGGCGCGGGCGTGCGAGGCGCGGTGCCGGACGGCGGCCCAGATCGCGGGCGTGGTGCCGACGAGGCGCTGCGCGGCGCCGTCCGGGTCGGCGGTGTAGGTGACGAACGACAGCCGCGCCGCCGCCGCGACCGGCAGCGAGTACGACACGACCGCGATCCAGCGGGCGATCAGCTCGACGTCGTCGGAGACGAGGACGACCCGGCCGTGGCCCTGCCCGAGGACGCCCGCGACGGCGTCCACCAGGTGCCCGAGCAGCGCGTAGGGGTCGTCCCGCCCGGACTCGGCGAGCCACGCGGCGAGCGACTCCGGGTCGAGCGCCGCGCCCGGGGCGAGGTCGTCCAGGGTGTCGAGTACCGCCGTCTCCGGTGCCGGGAGGTGCGCCCAGTGCGGCGCGGACCACAGCTCGGCGGGGCGCAGGCCCTCCAGCTCGTCCGGCTCGGCGACGACCGCGTGCGCGAAGAAGTTGCCGTAGCGGCCCGAGTAGTCCCGGCCGAGGTAGCGGCACCGCAGCAGCAGCGGGCGCCCGTCCACCCGGTCGTACAGCAGCGAGACCGGGAACAGCCCCAGCTCGGAGTCGTCGGGCGACAGCGGCGCGTCGGGCGGCGGCCGGTACGCCAGGTACGGGGTCACGCCCGCCCGGACCCCGTCGGGCAGGCCCGGCGTCTCGGCGACGAACTGGAACCCGGCCCGGCCGGTGGGCCCGCTCCGGGCGGAGGTGTAGTGCAGCTGCCACGCCACGGCTACGCCCCTCCGGGACGGACGCCGTCGAGCATCCCGAACCGGTGCAGCAGCCACAGCAGCGGGTCCTCGGCCCGGTACGGCCGGACGCCGCCCGCGCCGACGCGCTCGCCCTCCGGCGCGGCGCCGAGCGCCGACAGGCCGAACAGCGCGTGGTCGGCGAACTGCTGCCCGAGGTAGGTGTCGAGCTGGCCCGCCTGCCACTCGTGCAGCAGCGACCGGACCTGCTCGTTCACCGCGTCCCTGTCGTCGAGGTCCAGCACCCCCTGGCCGGACCGGGACCGGTGCAGCGCCGACTGCTCCAGCAGCCCCGGCCGCAGCATGTCGATCTTGGTGAGGGCGACCGCGACGGGCACCGGCAGCGGCTCGCCGGGCCGGGTGCCGTGCCGCTGCCGGAGCGTCTCGGTGACGCGGGCGATGACGTTCAGCGGCTCGCTGTCCGGGTCCGCGGAGTGCGGACCGCCGGACGCGCCGGGCGCGCCCGGGACGCCGTCGCGCACGCCGGAGCGGGCGCCGGGCAGCTCCAGCGGGTCGACGAGGAAGATGACCGCGTCCGCCGCCTCCAGGTACCGCAGGTGCAGGTCGGTGGCCTCGCGGCTGCGCAGGTCCTCGCCCGCCGTGTCGAACAGCACCAGCGCGAGCGAGTCGTTGCGCGGGCGGGAGAAGCGCCCCCTGCGCGTCCGGGTGAGCAGGTACACCAGCGGCTCGCGGGGGCCGGTGGCGGCGCTCGCCGTCGTCGGCAGCAGCCGCCGCTCCTCCAGCAGCGGGCGGGCGAAGTCGCGCTTGTACCGCTCGATCGTCCGGTCGTCGCACGCCACCAGCGACGCGTCCAGCTCCGTCCCGACCCGGTTCATCAGCTCGTGCAGCAGGACCGCGATGTAGGTGCTCTTGCCCGCGTTCTTCGCCCCGACGAGCGCGACGATCCGGCCGGGGGAGTCGCAGTACGCGGACGGGAGCGGGTTGTGGCACTCCGGGCAGGCGCGGTTGCCGGTCGGGAGCCCGCAGTCCGGGCAGTCCGCGCGTCCCGCGCGCCCGGACGCGGCGAACACCGGCGGCAGCGACGCGCCCGCCGTCGACCCGGTGTACGCGGCGAGCTCCTCGTCCAGGACGGGGGCGCAGCCCTGCCGCCGCCCCGACTGGCCCCGGCACCGGAACAGGATCCGCTGCGGCGCGACCGACGCGAAGCAGTACGGGCACGTGACGCCCTTCCTGGATCCGCGCGGCCTGGCCGGGCGGTGCAGCGACCCCGCACCGGGCACGCGGGCGAGCGGTCCGGTCATCGCCGCACCCGGAGCCGGCGGACGGGGGGATCGCTCAGCGCGACGGCGTCGTCGTCGGCGAAGCAGCGCAGCCAGTACGGCGCGGCGGCGGCCGGCGCGTCCAGCGACAGCTCGCCCGGCACGGGCACCTGCTCCCACCGGCCGAGCGTCTCCCCGTCGGCGGGCCGGTGCGGCATCACCCGCCCGGTGCGCAGCACCAGCGCGAGCCGCGCCAGCCGCAGCGGGCGCGGCGAGGTGAGCCGGACGGTCAGCGTCCGCCGCCACGGCGGCCCGGACCGCAGCACGTCGTAGCGGACGACCGTGCGGGCCGCGACCTCGGCGGTCACCGGCGGCCCGGTCACCCGGGAGCCGCCCACCGTCCCGGCCGCCGCGACCGACAGCTCGACCGGCTCGTCCTCGGGGACGGGCAGCCTGACGCCGCCCTGGGTGTCGTAGGCGGCGCGGGTCACGACCTCCCCGGCCGCGGCGGCGGGCCGCGGCTCGGCGCCGATCCGGTACGCCAGCTCGACCTCCGTGACGTCGGGCGGCCAGTCGAACCCGACGTGCACGTGGTCGCCGCGCCGCTCGGCGACCAGGCGGCGCGGCGGCGGCAGGTTCACGTGCCGGTGGTAGGCGCCGATCGCGGCGGTGCCCTCGGCGACGGTCACCGCGAGCAGCCATCCGCTGGCGCCCGGCCGCACCGCGAGCCCGCCGGGGACCGGGGTGCACGCCAGCCGCCGCGTCTCGCGCCGGACCTCCTCCAGCGGGACGAGCGCGCTGCGCGGCCACGGCGGCGGCTCCTCCGCCAGCACCAGCTCGGCCGTCCCGCTGCCGGGCGCGCCGAACGCGACCCGGACCAGCCCCGGATCCGACGCGTCGGTCTCGGCGGACAGCTCGTACACAGGCTCGGGCGGGGCGCTCGGGGTGGCCGACGCGCGCACGCCGTCCGTCACGACCTCGCGGCCGGCGGAGTCGAGGTAGACCGCGCAGATGCGGTAGTGGTGCGTCCGGCCGTTGGGGACGCGCTCGCGGAACCCGTCGCGTCCCGCCGGGACGGCCCGGCCGTCGCGGACGACGACGACCCGCGCCGCCTCCGCGGGGCAGCGCCACCGCCCCGTCACCTGGCCGTCCCCGGCCAGCAGCTCGACCTCGGCCGGGTCGGGCCGCACCAGCAGCGGCCCCGCCACGGCCGGCGCGGCGGCGGCGTCGCCGCGCACCGCGACGACGCCGTAGTACAGCGGCACGTTCACCGGCGGCCGCTCGTCCAGCGGCCCGCCCAGCGGCTCCCCGTCCCGGACGTCGCGCGGCGCCCGCCCGGTCCGCCGCACGACCTGGTGGAGGACCTCGCCCGCCGTGGAGGGCGACGCCTCCCACGACAGCCGCACGGTGGCGCCGTCCACGTCCGCGCGCACCGCCGGGACGGGACGCGGCGGCAGCCGGCGCTGGTGGGCGGCCGCACCGGGCAGGTCGCGGACGAGACGGAGCGCGTCGGACAGCAGCCGGTGGGCGCGGTCCGGGTCGCGCTCGGCCGCCGCGGTCTCGCGGAGGCGGAGCGCGGTGTCGAGGCGGTGCCGGGCCTCCGCGGCGAGGACCGCCTCCTCCGGCGCCTCGGCGCCCCCGGCGGTGCGGGGGAGGCCCGAGGCGTCGGCCAGCTCGGCCGCCGCGAAGACCTCGCCCGCGTCCAGCAGCGCGCGCAGCCGCCCGGCGAGCCCGCCGCCCGGCCCGGTCTCGCGGACGACGGAGAACACCATGCGGCGCGCGTCGCCCTGGTCGACGCCGAGGTCCTCGGTCGCGTACCGCAGCAGCGCCCGCTCCGAGGCCCGCTGCCGCAGCCGCTCGCGCAGCCGGTCGGCCACGTCGTAGCGGAGCAGTTCCGGCAGGTCCGCGCCCGACCGCAGCGCCGCGAGGACGGTGTCGGCGTGGGTGGTGCTCGTGTCGCGGCTGCGGCGCGCCCACGTCGCACCGGCGGCCGCGACCGCGTCGGCGTCGAGCCGCAGGTCGCCGCCGGGCGCGGCGAACCCGTCCAGCAGCCGGATCGGGCCGGTCAGCCGCTGCCCGAACAGGAAGTCGGCCAGGTGGCGCTTCCCGAGGACGTCCAGCGACTCCTGGACCTTCCGGAACGCCGGGTAGGGCGCGGCGGTGGGCAGCGCGTCGGGCTCGCGGACCTCGATCCGGTCGTCGGCGGCGAGCCGCTCCAGCTCGGCGCGGGCCACCCCGCCGGTCCGCGCGATGCCCTCGATCTCGGCGGGCGTCACCATCTTCAGCGTCCCCGCCGCGTCGGTGAGCCGCGCGCGGGCCCGGCTCCGGCGCCGCTCGCCCCGCTCGCGCCCGCCGCGCAGCCGCGCGTCCAGCGGGCGCAGGTCGCCGCGCTCGGCGGCGGTGAACAGCGGGGCCAGCTCGCGGTGCTCGGCCTCCAGCCGGTCGATCAGCTTGCGGTACTTCAGCTGCCCGCGGGCCCGCCGCCAGCACTGCCGCACCTGCTTGACCCGTGCCGCGACCTCGGGCCCAGTGAGCCCGTCGAGCGAAGTCCCTCCATTGAATGGCGGGGGGTGGGGGCTGGCGGACGGTCCGTCGGCGAGCGCGTACCGGACGCGCAGATCCTCGGGGGGCTGGTCGCCCGCCGCCCGCGCGGGCTCCAGCACCTCCCGCCGGTAGTCGTCGTCGAACGCCACGGGCGCCTCCAGGGTCCGGGGGGCGATCAGCTGACCTGGACCCTGGAGAGGGCCTTCCGGGAGCGCTCGACCTCCTCCTCCGACATGCCGCCGACGTCGACCTTCAGCTCCAGCCGCTCGCCGGTCTCCTTCTCCACGGCGGTGACGTTCAGCAGCCCGGACGAGTCGAGCGCGAACGTGACGCCGATCGGCCAGCCCGCCTTCTTGCCCGGCGGGACGCGGATCTCCCCGGTCGCGATCTCGGTGTTGTCGATCAGGTCGGCCGACTCCACGACCCCGGCCTGCTCCATCACCCGGATGTCGGCGGACCGCTGGTCGTCGTAGACGGTGAAGAAGTCCTCGGTCTTCGCCGCGGGCAGCTCGTCGTTGGCGTGCACGAGGTGCGCGACGTTCTCGGCGCCGGTCTCCCGGTCGACCACCACGATCCCGAACGCGTGCGACGCGACGGTCTTGATCTGCCGCCCGGCGATCTGCTTCTGCTGCTCGGCGGACAGGCCCGCCCTGCTCGCCATCTCCTCGGCGCGCTCGGCGGCGCCCTCCCGGACGAGCCGCCGGTAGGTCTCCTCGAACGCGTACAGGGCCGCGCCCTTGGCGACCGCGAGGTCGGGGTCCTGCAGCCGGGGGGCGAGGCCCAGCTCGGTCTCCAGCCGCGCCGCGACGACCGGCATCTTCGTGGACCCGCCCACGAGGACGAGGTCGTCGTAGTCCTCGACGTTCTTGTCGGCGGCGGTCGCCAGCGTCCGGCCGGTGATCTCGATGGTGCGGTCGAGGAGGTCCTTGGTGAGCTCCTCCAGCTTCTCCCGCGTCACCTCGACCGACGCGACCCGCCCGCCGTGCATGACGCGCACGGTGTGCGAGGTGCGGGTGGTGAGGGCCTTCTTGGCGTCCTCGGCGTCGCGGCGGAGCTGCTGCTCGGTCTGCTTGTCGTCCAGCGGGTCGCCGGCGTCGGGGTGCTCGGCGCGGAACCGCTCGGCGAGGTGCTCGACGAGCCGCGCGTCCCAGTCGGCGCCGCCGAGCTCGTGGTCGCCGTCGGTGCACACCACCTCGATGTGCCCGCCGCGCAGCGTGATGACGGTGGTGTCGAACGTGCCGCCGCCGAGGTCGTACACCAGGATCGTCCGGTCCTGCTCGGGGTTCAGGACGCCGTAGGTGATCGCGGCGGCGATCGGCTCGGACACGATGTCGATGACGTTCAGCCCCGCGATCCGGCCCGCCTTGCGGGTCGCGTCGCGCTCGGCCGCGCCGAAGTAGGCGGGGACGGTGACGACCACGTCGCGGGCCTCCTCGCCCGTGGTGGTGCGCGCGTCCGTCGCGAGCTTCAGCAGGATGAACGCCGACAGCTCCTCGGGGGTGAAGTCGATCCCGTGGATGGGGCGGGTGACGTCCCGGCCCATGTCGCGTTTGACGAGGCTGACGACGTTGTCGGGCTCCAAGACCGCGGTGTCCTTCGCGGTGGCGCCGACGATGACGTTCTCGCCGCTCTCGAAGTAGACGACGGACGGGGTGGTGTCGGTGCCCTCCAGGTTGCGCAGGACCGCCGGCCGGCCGACGTCGTCGATGGAGGCAATGCAGGAGTACGTGGTTCCGAGGTCGATCCCGTAGACAGCCATGTCCCTCTCACCTATCGGTACCGAGTGCGCTGTTCGTCTTCCCGCTGCTGGTCTTCGCGCTGTTCGCCTGCCCGCTGTTCATCGTCGCGCCGCGGGCGGCGCCGCGCAGCCGGTTCGAGCCGTCCCCGGCCGGGCGGCCGGCCCCGTTCGCGCCGGTTCCGGGGGCGTCGTCCGCCTTGTCCCCGGCGTCCTCGTCCCCGACGCCCTTGTTCGCGGCGTCCTCGTCCGCGGCGTCGTCGAGCCTGCCGACGCTGACCGCCGCCTTGCGCAGGACCTTCCCGCTCTGCTCGAACCCGTCGGACTGGACGGCCGTGACGGTGCCGTCGCGCATCCGGTCGCCGACGGGCGTCACCGCGACCGGCCGGTGCCGGGAGGCGTCGTAGGGCGCGCCCGGCTCGACCGTGAACCTCTCCACGCCGAGCCGTGCCAGCGCGTCGGCGACGTCGTCGGCCACCGCCTGCAGCAGCTGGGCCGTCTGCTCCGGGCCGGGCGGGTCGGCCAGGCCGGGGTCGGCGAGCCGGGACGACTCGCGGCGGGCCTGGTCGTGCAGCCGGTACAGCGCGGCGCGGACCGGCTCCAGCATCGCCTGGAGCTCGCCGCGCCGGAGCCGCTGGTTCTCCTCGTGCAGCCGGTCGATGACGGCCTCGCGGTGCGCGGCGCGCTCGTGCTCGCGGTCGAGCCGCGCGGCCAGCCCGGCCAGCGCGTCCCTGACCTCGGCCTGGAGCACCGCGCCCGGAGGCCCGGCCGCTTCCGGCGAGGCGTCACCGGGCATGCCGTCGCCCGGCTCCGGATCCGCACCGGACTCGTTCCTGACTGGGGGGTCCCCGTCCCTCGACACGTAGAGTTACCTTAATGCTGGGCGGCGTGAGGCGATAGGCCGACTGATGACCTTCACCGGACTCTAGTTTGACCGTTACCCGCATTCCAGCACCGGCAACGCCGCCGTTTTGTCGTGGCGACACCTTTGGGTAACACCAGGGAAACGGGGTTCGGCGAGGGTGGTGGCAGCGGAGAGCGGAGGTGGCCATGTTGCTGCGGATACGTGTAAGGCTGCCCGACCGTCCGGGGTCGCTCGGGCAGGTGGCCCGGACGCTGGGGGCCGCGGGCGCCGACGTCGTCCAGATGGCGGTGCTGGAACGCGGCAACGGCCGCGCGATGGACGACTTCACGGTCGTCTGGCCCGCGGGGGCGGGCACCGAGCGGCTCGCCGAGGGGATCGGCTCGGTCCCCGGCGTGGAGGTCGCCGGGATCTGGCCGACCGCGGAGCCGCAGGGCGCCTGCCCGGACGCCGCCGTGATCGGGCAGGTCGCGGCCGTCCCCGAGCGCGGCCCGGAGATCCTCGCCGACGCCGTGCCCGCCATCCTGAGCGCCGACTGGGCGGGGCTCGCCGAGATCGGGCACGGGGGCCGGGCAGTGCTCGTGCACGCCAGCGTGGGCGGCGCGCCCGGCGCCGGGCTGCCGGGCCTGCTGCCGCTGCGCCCGCGGGCGTTCACCGCGGCGGACGGCGCGCAGTACGCGGTCTGCCCGCTCGCGAAGGGCACCCTCGCGCTGGTCGTGGCCCGGACGGGCGCCCCGCCGTTCCACCGGACGGAGGTGTCCCGCCTGGAGCAGCTCGCCGGCGCGGCGGACGCCGTCCTCACCGGGGACCGCGCCGGACGGTCGGCCGTCTGACCGGCGGCGTCGCCCGGCTCAGTTCAGCAGGGCGAGCGCCGCCTCCAGGTCCGTGAGGCAGGCGTCGGAGCCGAGGCCCTGCGCGACGGTCGCGGCCGCCGCGGTGCCCCAGCGCGCCGACTCCAGGACGTCCCGCCCCCGCGCGAGCCCGGTGATGAACCCGGCGCAGTAGGCGTCGCCGCAGCCGGTGGTGTCGACGACCTCGACCGGCAGGGCGGGCAGCCGCTGCACGCCCGCGGCGGTCGCGACGAGGCTGCCGGCGCCGCCGAGCGTGACGACGACCGTCCGCGGCCCCCTGGCGAGCAGGGCGCGGGCGGCCTTCTCCGGGTCGTCGTGCCCGGTCATCTCGGCGGCCTGCTCCTCGTTGGGCAGGAAGTGGTCGACGTGCGGCAGGAACGCCGCGGCGCCGGTGAGCAGGTCGGGCATGGTGGACAGCAGGTCCATGGTCACGACGGTGCCGGTCCCGCGGGCGTGGGCGAGCATCTCGAAGAACGCGGGGTCGTTGAGGCCGAACGTGACGTCCGGGCCGCCGAGGTGGACGAGGTCCGCCGCGGCGAGCAGGCCGGGCCCGACCGCGCCGGCGGTGAGGGTCAGGTTGGCGCCGGGCACGTGGAAGCTGGGCCGCCCGCCGTCCGGCCGGATCGGCAGGATCGACGCGCTGGTCTGGTCGGCGGTCCGCCGGACGAGCCCCCGCACGTCCACGCCGTTCCGCTCCATGATCTTCACCAGCAGGTCGCCGAGGTCGTCGTCGCCGATCGCGCCGACCGAGATGACGTCGTTGCCGAGCCTGGCGAGGGCCACCGCGGTACCGGCGGCGGCGCCCGCCGCGGTCACCCTGATCTCGTCCACGACAACGGTGCCCTGCCCCTCCGGGATGCCCTCGACGGGCCGCGCGAGCACGTCGAGGATGTGCGCGCCCAGTGTTACAACCGTCATGACCAGACCCCTTAAAGATCGTCAGGGCCGTAGCGTACGCGGTGCAGGCCCGGGACGTGAGAGGTGTTCGCATGTTGCTGAAGGACGAGCGGGACGAACTGTGCGGGATCGGCCGGCGGCTCGCCGGGACCGGCCTGGTCACCGGGTCGGCCGGGAACGTCAGCGTCCGCTCGGGCGACCTGGTCGCGGTCACGCCGGGCGGGATGATGCTCGACCGGATGGCGCCCGCCGACTGCCCGGTGGTGGACATGTCGGCGCGGCTGGTCGAGGGGGAGCGGGCGCCGTCGTCGGAGACGCCGATGCACCTCGCCCTGTACGAGGCGACCCCGGCGGCGGCCATCGTGCACACCCACTCGACCTACGGCGCCGTCGTGGCGACGACCATGTCGGAACTGCCGCCGATCCACTACAACACCCTCCTGCTGGGCGGCGTGGTCAAGGTCGCCGAGTACGCCACGTACGGGACGCCGGAGCTGGCGGAGAACGTCCGGGCGGCCATGGCCGGGGGGAAGCGCGCCGCGCTGATGGCGAACCACGGCGGCGTCGCCATCGGCCGCGACCTGGACGAGGCGTTCGAGAACGCCCGCCTCCTGGAGTGGCTCTGCGGCGTCTACGTCCGGGCGAAGGCGATCGGCGAGCCGCGCGTCCTGACGGACGAGGAGCTGGCGCGGGTCGTCGAGCGCGGCCTCACGCCCCCGGAGTTCCCGCGCGTGTAACCTAACGCTTGTTAGGTCAATCGCCAGGTCACCGTCGCCGCCACCGTGCCGGGAGGTCCCTTGCCCTTCGTCCTCGTCGACAGGCCGCGCCCGCACGTCGCCCTCATCACCCTCAACCGGCCCGAGCGGATGAACGCGATGGCGTTCGACGTCATGATCCCCTTCCGCGAGGCGCTGGAGGAGGTGAGCCGCGACAACGGGGTCCGCGCCGTCGTGATCACCGGGGCGGGGCGCGGCTTCTGCTCAGGCGCCGATCTGGAGAACCCGGGCCACATCCCCGGCATCGACGGGCTCACCCTCCCCACCATCGCGCTCCGCTCGATGGAGCTGCTGGACGACGTCGTCCGCGCGCTGCGCCGCGTCCACCAGCCGGTCATCGCGGCGGTCAACGGCCCGGCGATCGGCGGCGGGCTCTGCCTGTCGCTGGCGGCCGACATCAGGCTCGGCTCCGACACCGCCCTGTTCCGCGCGGCGGGGATCAACAACGGCCTCACGGCGAGCGAGCTCGGCCTTAGCTACCTGCTGCCGCGCGCCATCGGCTCCTCCCGCGCCTTCGAGATGATGCTGTCGGGCCGGGACGTGGACGCCGCCGAGGCCGAACGCATCGGCCTGGTCTCCCGCGTCGTCCCGGGGGACAAGCTCCTGGACGCCAGCTACGAGCTCGCCGAGCGGATCGCCGGGTTCAGCCGTCCCGGGACCGAGCTGACGAAACGGATGCTGTGGTCCAGCCTCGACGCCGCCAGCCTGGAGGCCCACATGGGCCAGGAGGGCCTCGCGCAGCTCTACGTCCGGCTCACCACCCACAACTTCGAAGAGGCGATCAAGGCCCGCAGGGAGAACCGCCCGCCCGACTTCCAGGACTGACGGGCGGGCGGCGGCGTGGCACGCTGAAGGGGTGCCGAAGCTCTCCCCGCACGACGCGCGCCGCCTGCTGGCGGCGGTCCCCGTCCTGCGCCTGGCGACGGTCGGGGAGGACGCGCGGCCGCATATCGTCCCGGTGACGTTCGCCGTCCACCGAGGGAGCGTCTACACGGCCGTCGACCACAAGCCGAAGAGCACGCGGGATCTGCGGCGCCTGGCCGACATCCGCGCCAACCCGCGCGTGGCGCTGCTGGCCGACCACTACGAGGACGACTGGGACCGGCTCTGGTGGGTCCGCGTGGACGGCCACGCGAGCATCGTCGAGGACCCCGCGAGGATGGCGGAGCCCGTCCGGCTCCTCGCCGCCCGCTACGCCCAGTACCGCGACCGCCCGCCCGAGGGGCCCGTCATCGCCATCACGATCGAGGGCTGGACGGGCTGGGCCGCCGAGTCTCCGGCGGCCTCCTAGTCCCAGGCTCCGCCGATCCTCGCGAGGTCGGCGGCGTACTCGATGCGGGCGGACCACCCGTCCGGCCAGGCGCCCATGCCGAGGCGCGCACCCGCGAACGCCCCGGCCAGGCAGGCGATCGAGTCGGAGTCCCCGGAGCTGGCGGCGCCGCGGCGGATCGCCCCGGCCGGCTCGTCCGGGAAGAGCAGGAAGCACAGCAGGCCGGTGGCGAGCGCCTCCTCCGCGACCCAGCCCGCGCCCGTGACCGCGCACGGGTCGGACGCCCGGTCGCCGGCCGCGAGGGCCTCGTCCAGCCGGTCGAGGACGGCGAGGCACTCGTCCCAGCCGCGGGCGATGAACGTCTCGGGCGCGTCCATGCCGGGCCGCTGCCACAGCTCGCCGAGCCAGTCCCCGTGGTAGGCGGTGCGCTGCTCGTGGCAGCGGGCGCGGAGCGCGGCCGGCAGGTCGGCGGGGTCCATCCCGTCGGCCAGCCACCGGACGGCGAACGCCGTGAGCTCGCTGGCCGCCAGCCCGGTCGGGTGGCCGTGCGTGAGCGCCGCCTGGAGCTGGGAAGCGCCCGCCCGCGTCTCGTCCGACAAGCCGGGGGCGAGCCCGACCGGCGCGACGCGCATGTTCGCGCCGCAGCCCTTAAAGCCCGCCACGGTCGCCTCCACCCAGGGCTTGCCGGCGGCGAGACCGCGGCACGCCTTCAGGCAGGTGTTGCCGGGGGCGCGGTCGTTGTCCGGGCTGTCGAGCCAGTCGACGAACCGCCGCCGCCACATCGGCGTGATCAGATCGGGGGTGAGGGGAGGGTTCTCCAGGGCGTCCAGAAGCGCCAGCCCGACCGCGATCGCCATCTGCGTGTCGTCGGTGACCAGCGCGGGGTCGCCGTCGAGGTCCGCCGGGCCGTGCTCACCGAACCGCCGTCCGATCTGCTTCATGGTGAGGAACTCGGTGGGCGCGCCGAGCGCGTCCCCGTACGCCAGCCCGAACATCGTCCCGCTCGCCCGTCTCATGGCGGGCATTCTTCCCTAACCGGCACGCTGGTAGCGGCCCGGCGTCATCCCGTAGCAGCGCACGAACCAGCGCGTCAGATGGCTCTGGTCGGCGAACCCCGTCGCCGCCGCCACCTCGCCGATCGCGTCGCCGCGCGCCAGCAGCCGCCGGGCCGCGCGCAGCCGGAGCTGGCGCTGGTAGTCGCTCGGCGCCATCCCGTACGCTTCCCGGAACCCCCGGTAGAGCGCGAACCGGCTGCAGCCGGCCGCCTCGGCCAGCTCGGCCGCGCCGACGTCGTCCAGGAACGACTCCTCGATCAGCCGCCGGGCCCGCTCGGCGAGGCCCGTGGCGGACGACGCGGCCACGCGCCGCGTCGCGGCCCGGTTCACCATCGCCCCGACCGCCGCCGTCAGCAGCTCGTCCCGCCGCAGCGCGGTCGCCCCGCCGAGCAGCGCCGCGTGGAGGGCGCGCAGGTTCCGCGCCAGGACGGGATCGCGCACCACCGGGGAGGCGAACAGCGGCGGCCGGGCCGGGCGGTCGGTGATGTCGGCCAGGACGTCCGCCACCAGCTCCGGGCCGATGTGCACCATCCGGTAGGTGAAGCCCAGCTCGTCGGCGGCGTGGCCGTCGTGCGGGTCGTCCGGGTTGAACGCGATGACCATCCCGGCCGCGCTCGTGTGGGCGCCGCCCCGGCACCGGAACGCCTGGTAGCCGTCCTCGGTGACGCCGAACGAGTACGTCTCGTGGCTGTGCCGGTGGTAGACGTGCCGCTCGAAATGCGCGTGCATCGCCTCCAGCGGGCGGTCGGGGGACCGCCAGTACCGGCTCCACTCCACCCCTCCAGTGTGGCGCACCAGCGTTCAAGACGTTCCGCCGCCGCGGGCGGCATCCTGGCCCCCATGCGCTTCGACACCAAGATCGGGATCGTGGTCCGCGACGACCTGGCGGCCTGGCAGCGGCTCAACGTCACCGCCTTCCTGGCGAGCGCCGTCGCGGGCCGTTTCCCGGACGTCATCGGCGAGCCGTACGAGGACGCGTCCGGCAACGCCTACCTGGCGATGTTCCGGCAGCCCGTCCTGGTCTACGAGGGGGACGCCGACGCGATCAAGCGGTCCCACGCGCGGGCCGTCGCCCGCGGCATGGACACCGCCGTCTACATCGAGGACATGTTCAAGACGGGCCACGACGAGGCGAACCGCGAGACCGTCCGCGCGGTCACCGCCGAGGAGATGCCGCTCGTGGGGTTCGGCGTCCACGGGCCGAAGAACGGCGTGGACAAGGTCCTCAAGGGGCTGCGCCTGCACCCGTGAGCCCGGCCGCCTCGGCGAGCCGCGCGCGGTGCCGGTCCGGCGTCCCGAACAGCTGCCGGGACGCCTGCGCCCGCTTGAAGTACAGGTGCGCGTCGTGCTCCCACGTGAACCCGATGCCGCCGTGCAGCTGGATCGCCTCGCCCGCCGTGTGGGCGTAGGCGTCGGAGCAGTACGCCTTCGCGAGCGCCGCCGCCGCGGGCAGCCCGGCCGGGTTCCCGTCCGCGGCGGCCGCCGCGTTCAGCACCGCCGACCGCGCCGACTCCACCAGCACGAACATGTCCGCGCAGCGGTGCTTGATCGCCTGGAACGACCCGATCGGCCGCCCGAACTGGTGCCGTACCTTCGCGTACTCGACCGTCATGTCGAGGGTCTTCTGCGCGCCGCCGAGCGCCTCGGCGGCCAGTGCCACGGCGGCGACGTCGAGGGCCCGGCGCAGCGCGTCCTCGCCGCCCACCCGGCGCGCCGGGACGCCGTCGAGCGTGATCCGCGCCAGCCTCCGCGTCTGGTCGAGCGTGGGCAGGGCCGACCGAACGAGGTTCGCGCCGTCCTGCACGGCGTAGACGCCGACGCCGTCCGCGCTCCTGGCCGCAACCAGGATCAGGTCGGCGATGTGCCCGTCGAGGACGAAATCCTTGGTGCCCTGCAGCACCCCGTCCTCGAACACGGTCGAGACGGAGCCGGGATCCCAGCTCCCGTCCTCCTCGGCCACCGCGAGGGTGGCGATGGTGGTGCCGTCCGCGATACCGGGCAACAGGTCATGGCCGCCCTCGCCGGCCTGGAGCGCGGCCGCGGCGGTGACCGTGGCGAGGAACGGCGCGCACACCACGGCCCGCCCCATCTCCTCGAACACGACCGCCAGCTCGCGCATCCCGTACCCGGCGCCGCCGTGCTCCTCGCCGATCGCGAGGCCCTGCAGCCCGAGCTGCTCCGCCATCAGCGCCCACGTCCGCGGGTCGTGGCCCTCGGCGGTCTCCATCAGCCGCCGCACCTCGGCGGAGGGGGAGCGGTCGGCGAAGAAGCGCCGCAGCGCGTCCCTCAGCTCCCGCTGTTCCTCGGTGACGACGAGCTGCATCCGGCTGGCCTCCCCGCGTGGACTGCTGTGCCCGGCCATCATGGCGCAGGCCCGCGCACCCGCCGGGGACGCTCCCGCCCACCGGGACGGTCAGGGCGCCCAGTCGTGCGGGCCGAGCTGGTAGCCCCTGCTGGTCGAATGCAGGTGGTTGATCGACACCAGGTGCCCGAGGGCGGCCCAGAGATCCTCCTCGGGGGCGCCGACGAGCCGCTCGATCGTGTCGAAGTCCGCCGCGCCGCCGTCCTTGTCGATCGTCGCGACGGTCTCGTACACGGTCAGCTCGAAGTCCGTCAGCTCCTGGACGTCTCCGCGTCTGTAGCTTCGCTCATCCATGGTTTGAACGTGCCCGTTCCCCGCACGTTCTACCTGCCGCACCGATGGTGGACGAGCCTCCGGACGAGGGACGGCGCCGTACTGCGCGGCCTCCTCGCCGGCCGGCCACGGCTCCGGCGGGGCAACATCGCGAGTAAGCACTATTGAGAATGAGCCGCCAGACCCAATGTTCAGGGGGCGGCTCGAACTCCGGCTCGCCGGTTTCCATGCGCTTGGCGATGCGGTCCTCATTGTGAGTAGTTCTGCATGCGGGTGGCCGCTCGCTCCCTCTAAGGTTGATCGCGACCGTTGCGGCGACTTCGGTTGTCTTGATCATTGGGGGAGGCGTTCCGTGTCCGGGGACATCGTGCGATTGGCCGCTGACGCCACCCCGTACGTGGTGGCGGCGGCCAGTGCTTACGGGGGTACGGTGCTCGCGCATACGCAGGAGCAGGCCGCGACCGCGACGATCGGTTTCGGGCGGCGGCTGGCACAGCGGATTTTCGGTGCACGGGCCGAGGACGAGGAGGTGCCCGAGGCCCTCGCCGATGTCATCGGCGATTCCGCGGACACCGACAATCAGGCCGCGTTGCGGAAGGCCATCCGCAAGGCGCTGGCCGATGACGAGAAGCTGGAGGCGGATGTCGCGCGGCTGATAAAAGAGGCGCGCGAGACCGGAATACAGGTGACGGCGACCGGAGAGCGGTCGGTGGCCGTGCACACCAACCACGGGACCATTGCCACCGGCGACCGCAACAATCTCCCGAGCGGCTCGCAGTGATCGGCCGTGACGGACGAAGAACCGGGGGCTGAGGAACCGGACGACTCGCCATCGGGCGCCGGTGTGCACGCCTCAGGGCCGCGTTCGGTGTCGGTGGGCACCAATTACGGCACCGTCAAGACCGGCGACGAGTGGTACCTGAACGTCGTGCCGGGATCCCGCCTGGACCACGCCGCCGTGCAATTGGCGAGCGGGATCCGTGCCCGACTCGAGAGGGAGATCGGACGCAGGAAGCTGCACAGTCCCGAACCGATCCGCGTCCGCTGGTCGCGTACCGGCCGGCCCGTCCAGGCTCGCGCGGAGGTCCTGGGTCTCGAGCAGCATGGGCTTCGCGGGGACGTCACCGAGATCTCCGCACTGATCCGGACGCTGCCCAAGCGGCAGGCCGTGGTGCTGGGGAAGCCGGGCTCGGGCAAGAGCGTCCTGGCCCTGCTCCTGGCCAGGGACCTGCTCTACGAACCGCGGCCCGATCAGCCGGTGCCGGTCCTGCTCTCGCTGTCGTCCTGGCGCCCCCGCATCACGCTGCGCTCCTGGATGGTCCGGCGGATCACGGAGCTGCAGCCGGAGCTGGCCGACCGGCGCGAGTTCGGCCGGAACGCCGTCGCCCGGCTGGTCGACGCGGGCCGCGTCATGCCCGTCCTGGACGGCCTGGACGAATTGCCCCCGGAGCTGCACGCCCACGCCATCGAGGCCATCGAGCAGACCGTCGGCGAGGGCGTCCCGCTGCTGGTGACCTGCCGCACCACGGAGTACGAGGAGTCGGTCAAAGAGACCGGCGGCTATCTCACCAAGGCCGCCGTCATCGAACTCGAACCGGTGGAGTACACCGCGGTGATCTCCTTCCTGGACCGCTCACAGCCGGCCGGGCAGCACCGTTGGGACCCGGTTTTCGACCACCTGCGCGCGGCGCCGGAATCGGTGCTGGGCCGCGCCCTGTCCAAGCCGCTGATGCTGGACCTGGCGCGTGCGGCCTACCGCTCGCCCGGTACGGATCCGGGCGAGCTGACGAAGATCGGATCGCAGGACCGCCTGGAAGGCCATCTTCTGGAGCGGTTCGTGCCGACCGTTTACGCCGAGGACCCCGGATGCCGGTACCGGCCCGGGAAGGCCCGGCGGTGGCTGGCGTTCATCGCCCGGCAGATGCAGGCGCACGACACGGTCGACTTCGCCTGGTGGCAGATCGAATCAAGGATCACCGGTCTCCTCGGGGCACTGGTCTACGGCGCCGTGGGCGGATGGTTCGTCGCCCGGCTCTGGGGCGCGGATGCCGGGGTGGTCCTCGGTGGCCTTGCCGCACTCCTGATCTTCGCGGCCCGTCGTTTCACCCGGGCCGGGATCGGAAGCCTGTTCCTCACCGACGATGCACCGCGCGGGCTGCGGTCCGTCCTGTTCCGATACCTGGTTCTCGACGTGCTGCTGGCCGGCGCCGTCGCAGCCCTCATCGGGTACGGTGCGTGGTCCTGGCTGCGCGGGGAGGTGCGAGCCCCGTCGGACGCCGTCCGTGACCTTTCCATCGCTCTCGCGGTGGGAGTGGGCTGCGCAAGCCTGTTGAACTCGCCCTGGGGCTCCTACCAGGTCTCACGGGCGTGGCTCGGGCTGACCAATCAGCTGCCCTGGCGGCTGATGAGGTTTCTGGACGACGCCCATGGCCGCGGTGTGCTGCGCCAAACCGGCGTAGTCCATCAGTTCCGGCACATCCGGCTCCGGGAGGAGCTGAGCGGATCCCTCCGGAAGCCCGGGCCGTACAAGGGCGCGGCGGATGCAGTCAATTGGTCCACGCGGAGCCAGCTCCGCCGGAAGATCCTGTTGTTCGCCATGCCCCCCGCCGTCCAGCTCTGGACACTGAGCGTCGGGTTGGTCGCCATTATCTTCCCGACCCTCTTCACCGCCGACGACGCTCCTCTGGACTACAGTTCCGGTGACCGGCCGCTGGAAAGAGTCGAGTATGTCTGTGCCGACGTCGGCCCGGACAGTTACAGCCCGAGCTGCACCGAAGTGCGCTTCCTGGACTGGAGGCTCCGGACTCCGCATTCCGTGCAGCGCACTGATCTGAAGATGGCCGAACCGAAGGGCGGGACGAAGCCCATCAATGCATTCGCCGGCCGACTGGAGGCCACCGGTTGCGCCGGAGCGTCAATTGAAGTCACCATGATCGTCCAAGGGATGGCTTCCAGGTTCGTCATGGCGGCCGGTGATGTGAGCCGTGCGCAGGAAAGGACGCGCCTTCCCCGACCCGTGGAGCCCATTGGCGTCCGGGCGTCCACAACATTGCGCAGGCTTGACCAAGAGCCGTGCGAAACGCAGCTCTCCTGGCGTTTCCCCGGAGTGCATTTCGATGATTGGGCCGGTATCCGGCAACGCCTCGAAGGCGAGTCTCGCGGCGCTTCTTAGGCGGTCTGCTCCCGCAGGTCGTCACGGGCCGGGCCGTGGTCGGCGGAGCTGCTGATCCCCGGGTCGGGATCGGGTTCGCCGCGCGGAGCGTAATGCACACTCCCCGCCACTCTCAAGGTATAGCGCACCGGGGGGCTTGCGGCAAGACCCGGGTCGTGCCGCACAATCGTGCATCCGAGGCCGCAACCTGCGGAAACGCCAGATCGGAGTTGATCACTTGGAGCCGCTGACCACCGGCGCCTTCGACCTTCCCCGCACCCTCGCCCACAAGGCCGACCCGGCGCTGATCGCCGGAGACGAGCGGCACTTCGCGGCCATCGCGGAGAGCCTGGAGCACTCGATCGCCGACATCTCCGGACGCCTCGACGACGCGCGCATGGCGCCCGGCGGCATCGGCCGGCAGGCCCTGGACCGGGACATGGAGATCCACCGGCTGAGCGGGCGGCTGCGGCTGCTGCGCCGCTTCGGGCTGGACCTCTGCCTCGGGCACTTCGTCCGGGCGGACGACCCCGAGCCCGTGTACGTGGGGCGGCTCGGCCTCAAGGACGGCTCCGGCCGCCGCCTGCTGGTCGACTGGCGCTCCCCGGCGGCGGAGCCGTTCTTCGGGGCGACCCACGCCAACCCGATGGGGCTGGCGAGCCGCCGCCGGTACCGCTGGACCCGCGGCCGGATCAGCGACTACTGGGACGAGGTGTTCACCCCGGACGGCTTCGAAGGGCACGCCGCGCTGGACGACCAGTCCGCGTTCATCGCGAGCCTGGGCGGCCACCGGTCGGCCCGGATGCGGGACGTGCTCGGCACCATCCAGGCCGATCAGGACGCGATCATCCGCGCGGGCTCCCGCGGCGCCCTGGTGGTCGACGGCGGCCCGGGCACCGGGAAGACCGTCGTGGCGCTGCACCGCTCCGCCTACCTCCTCTACTCCGACCCGCGGCTCGGCCAGAACCGGGGCGGTGTGCTGTTCGTCGGGCCGCACCAGCCCTACCTGGCCTACGTCGCGGACGTCCTGCCCAGCCTCGGGGAGGACGGCGTCCAGACCTGCACGCTGCGGGACCTCCTGCCGGAGGGGGCCGAGGCGAGGGGTGAGGCCGACCCGGAGGTCGCGAGGCTGAAGTCGTCCGCGGACCTGGTGAAGGCCATCGAGCCGGCCGTCCGGTTCTACGAGAAGGCGCCCGCCGAGGGGATGACGGTCTCGACCCACTGGTCCGACATCTGGCTGGGCCCGGACGACTGGGCCGAGGCGTTCGCCGCCCCGGAACCCGGTACCCCGCACAACGAGGCGCGCGAGCAGATCTGGGACGAACTGGTCGCCATCCTCACGGACCGGCTCGACGACGACGTCTCACCCGAGCTCCTCCGCAGGGCGCTGGGGCAGGACCGGGAGCTGCTGTCCACCTTCAACCGGGCGTGGCCCGTGATCGAGCCGGCCGACCTCGTCGGCGACCTGTGGTCGGTGCCCGCCTACCTGCGCCTGTGCGCCCCATGGCTCGACCCCGGCGAGGTCCGGCGGCTGCAGCGCGCCGACGCCCACGCCTGGACGGTGTCCGACCTGCCCCTTCTGGACGCGGCGCGCCGGCGGCTCGGCGACCCGGCGGCGTCCAACCGCAAGCGCCGCCATGACGCCGCGCTCGCCGCCCAGCGCGAGCAGATGGCGCAGGTGGTCGACAACCTGATCGACGCCGCGGCGGCCTCGGGCGCCGACGGCGACGACGGCGAGGGCCTGGTGGTGATGCTGCGCGGACAGGACGCCCAGGTCAGCCTGGTCGACGAGAGCGCGCTCCCCGGCACCGACCCCGACCGGCTCGCGGGCCCGTTCGCGCACATCGTGGTGGACGAGGCCCAGGAGCTCACCGACGCGGAGTGGCAGATGCTGCTGGCCCGCTGCCCGTCCCGCAGCTTCACCATCGTCGGGGACCGCGCCCAGGCCAGGCACGGGTTCACCGAGTCGTGGCAGGACCGGCTCAAGCGGATCGGGCTGGACCGCATCGAGTCGGCCTCGCTGAGCATCAACTACCGCACCCCGGAGCCGATCATGGCGGAGGCCGAGCCGGTCATCAGGGCCGTCCTCCCGGACGCGAACGTCCCGACCTCCATCCGCACCGGCGACGCCCCCGTGATCCACGGCTCGACCGCGGACCTGCACTCCGTCCTGGAAACCTGGCTGGCCGAACACACCGAGGGGACCGCCTGCGTCATCGGCGACCCCGCGTTCGAGCCGACCCCCCGCGTCCGCTCCCTGACGCCGGAACTGGCGAAGGGCCTCGAGTTCGACCTGGTCGTCCTCATCGATCCGGAGAAGTTCGGCGAAGGCATCGAAGGAGCGGTGGACCACTACGTCGCGATGACCCGGGCAACCCGCCAACTCGTCGTCCTCGAACGCCATCTCGACGATCTGGAGCAGGCTCGTTAAGGTGCTTCCTCCGTTCGGATCTCTTCGGCGTCCCGGGCGTCCTCGGCCTCGACGGCGTGTGCTTCGGCCAGGACCCGGTCGATGCTGGCGGCCGGGATCACGACCGCGCCGGCGGTGTCGGCGTAGACGTAGTCGCCGGGGGTGATCGTGACGCCGGCGATCTCGACGGCGACGCCTGCCGCGTAGGGCATCACGGTGTCCCCGCCCCACCGGGTCGCCTCACCGCGGCACCAGGTGGCGAACCGGTAGCCGCGCAGCTCGGTGAAGTCGCGCAGTCGCCCGTCGGCGAGGACTCCCGCGATCTGCTGGTGGTCGCCGCGGGAGAGCTTGGTGCCGCCTCCGTGGGATGCGTCGGGGTAGCCGCCGCTGGAGAGCACCAGCACTCGTCCCCGCGGCTGTGCGCCGAGGGCCTGGTAGAACAGCTCGGCGAACCCGGTCCCGGACTGGGGCAGGTCGTCGCGGTAGGGCAGGTAGGCGAGGGTGGAGGCCGGCCCGAACAGCGGCCGGGCCGGATCGGGGCTGGTCAGGGGGAGGATGTGCGCCCGGTGACGGTGGACCCTGCCCATCGCGTCCACCAGTGCCGCGCACCCCAGCGCGGCGGCCTGGGTGAAGCGGTCGCGCGCGTCATCGGCGGCGGCGTCGCTCGTGTCGTCATTGCTCATCGGTCTCGGCCTTCCGCGGTGGCGGGTGTGGGTGGTGGCGTTGCTCGGCGTTGTCGCGCCGGCCGGCCACGGGGGCGGGTAACGCCCGTGTGGCCTACTGTCCGGAGTCGGCCGGCGGGTCGGCGAGGACCCCTTCGAGCATGCCGGTGGCCTGGCCGATCTCGATCAGGTAGCCGTCTGGGTCGCGCATGTAGCAGCGGAGCTCGGCCTTTCGGTCCAGGGGTTCGGTGAGGAACTCGGCGCCTTTGGCGGTGGCCTGGGCGTAGAAGGCGGCGATGTCGGCGACGCGGACGTTGAGAAAACTGGACACGGCGCCGCCTGGCTGCGGGGCGGCCAGGCTGATGTCCGGCTTGTCCGGGGTGGGGCCGCCGCCGGGGTTCATGATGATCCAGCTGTTGGCGATCTTCACGATCCCCGGGTTCTCGTCCAGCACCACCTCACCGCCGAAGACGCCGGCGTAGAAGTCCCGGGAGGCGGCGACGTCGCGGACGGTGAGGAAGTGGGTGAGGATGAGCCCCTCGACGGGGGCGGGCAGGTTGTCGTGGGTCGCTGGGGTGGCCATCGGCATGCTCCTTTGCTCGGTGTCGTCGGACCCTTGGTCGTGCTGGGACTCCAATGTCGCGCGGATGGGTCAGTGTTGCCGCTGCTGGTCCTGCCACCGGGCGGGGTCGTCCTCGAGACTCGCCCGGTCCCAGTTGCCGCGCTCAGCGGCGGCCTCGTAGGTGCTGTGCAGGAACTCCAGCAGCGCCCGGTCGGGGTCCTCGGCGGTGCGCACCGCTTCGTAGGGCAGCAGGAACTGGCCGTTAGCGGTGCTGTAGTAGGCCGCCTCGGGCCCGACCCGGTAGTCGGCGAACCCGTCGGGTTCGGGGTAGGCGTAGGCGTAGAAGGCGCCCTCCTCTCCTCCGCCGGGCCAGAAGCCGCAGCTGCTCAGCTCGCGTGAGTAGCCCTCCACCATCACCCAGTCCCCGCAGTTGGGGGCTCCGCCGGGATGCTCGGGCGCCGGCCGCCCGGAGAACCGGGTGCAGGCCAGGTCCATCGCGCCCCAGAAGAAGTGCACGGGGCTGACCTTCCCGACGAAGTGGGATCGGAACTCGCCGAACACCCGGTGGGCCTGGATCAACTGCCCCCAGAACAGGCGCGCGGCCTCGGGGTCGTAGGAGGCGTGCTCGGTGTCCTCGGCGAACGGGATCGCCGGGTCGACCTCGTTGGGACGGTCCTGGATCTCGACCTGGATGCCCAGCCGGCTCAGCGCCGCCAGAGTCTCCCGGTGGAACCGGGCCACCGGCTTCGGCTCGAGCCGGACGGTCTCGGCGCCTCCGTCGCTCCTCCGGACGGCCAGCCGGTGGTCGACGAAGTCGAACTCGATCTCGAAGAGGCCGTTGCCGTCGGGGATGCTGCCGGTGGTCAGGCCCCGCGGGGTGACGTACAGGGTGACCTGCCACCAATGGTTGACCAGCGGTGCCCGCGACAGCCGGATCTTGCCGACGATCTGGGTCCACATGTGCAGGGTGTCGCGGGTCGCGGTCCAGTCCTCGACCCGCAGCCGGGGCCATCCCCGTCCGGTCGCGGTGAGTTCCCTCGTCATGCTCGCACCTCCTGGTCGGCGGTTCTTCTCAGTGGTGATGCTGCTGCGCGGGGCGGACGCTTCGCGTCGGTGAACGTCCCTGAGTGCCGGCAGACCGGGGTGGTCTACGTAGGTGGGACCGATCGCCGCGTGTCGACGGCCTTCAGGTGAGGCGCAGGTCCTTCAGCTGCCGACGCGAGGTGATGTCGAGCTTGCGGAAGATGCTGCGCAGGTGGGCCTTGATCGTGCGGGGACTGAGGAACAGCTGCGCCACCTCGCGTGAGGTCGCCCCGGTGGCCACCAGCCGCGCGATCTGCAGCTCATGCGGGGTGAGGGCGTCGGTGGGCTGGGCGGTGCGTTTGCGCGGGTGCCCGCCGGTGGCGCGCAGCTCACGGGCCGTACGTCGGGGGCGAAGGGGCACCGCACGGGCTGCCCTGGACGCACGCCGAAGAGGCCGACGACGCCCTGCGCGCCTTCCTGGCGGACCGATGACCGGACAGGTCCGCGTCACCCAACGGGTCGAGGCAGCCTTCCACGTCGGCGTCGACCGCGCGTTGGGGTATGGACTGAAGCTGCCGGACTCTTTCCGGCACACCCATCTCGGAGAGATCGGCAAGAACCCGCCGCACGGCTGACCGGGACGGGAGGCGCGCAGGCGGCAGCGATCCGAGGCGGTCGCCATCGAAGTGACGCGGACCGCTCGGTGGGGCTCCACCGTCGCGGCACATGTATGGGGGGAAGGCTATGAGGTCACCGATTCCCGACTACCTGATCGAGGTGCTCGAGGGAGTCGCATCGAACAGGTCCGGTGCACCGGCGGGATACATCCCCGAACTCGCAGCGGCGGATCCCGAGCAGCTCGGCGCGGTGTTCGCCACAGTCGACGGCGAGATCTACGGCGCCGGCGACATCGATGCCGAGTTCACGATCCAGTCGATCTCCAAGCCGTTCACCTACGCTCTCGCGCTGGCCGATCGAGGCTTCGACGCCGTGCTGGCCAAGGTCGGCGTCGAACCGTCCGGGGAGGCGTTCAACGAGATCTCCTTGGAAAGCGGCTCTGGGCGCCCGCTCAATCCCATGATCAACGCCGGTGCGATCACGACGCACTCGCTCATCGGGTCCGCGGAGCTGGACTCGGCGGAGCGCTTGGAGCGCGTGGTGGCCGGGCTCTCCGCGTTCGCCGGACGCCGGCTGGCGATCGACGAGTCCGTGTGCACCTCGGAGCTGGAGAACGCATACCGCAACCTCGCGATCGCGCACATGCTGCGCAGCCACGACATCCTCACCGAGGACCCGACCACTGTCGTGGCCGGCTACACCCGCCAGTGCTCCCTGCTCGTCACGGCTCGCGATCTGGCCCTGATGGCCGCCACTCTGGCCAACCGCGGAGTCAACCCCGTCTCAGGCGAGCAGGTAGTCCCCGAGTCCGTGATCCGTCAGGTACTGAGCGTCATGGCCACCTGCGGCATGTACGACGCCGCCGGCGACTGGGCCACCCAGGTCGGAATTCCGGCGAAGAGCGGTGTGGCCGGGGGGCTGATCGGCGCCCTGCCAGGCCAGATCGGCATCGCGACGTTCTCCCCCCGGCTGGATCCCCACGGGACCAGCGTTCGCGGAGTGTCGCTGTTCGAACGGTTCTCGGCCGACATGGGGCTGCATGTGATGGAGGTTCCGGCGGCTGCACGCGCGGTCATGCGATCCAACCACGTCGTCGGCACCGGTGCGGATGCGGTACGGGTGCTCCGACTGCAGGGCGGGCTCCGCTTCGCCGGAGCCGAGAGAGTGGTTCGAGAGGCCGTGGACATCGAGTCGGCCGAGGCCCGGGTGGCCTTGGATCTCACGATGGTCTACTCGGTCGACGACGTCGCCAGGCGCATGCTGCTGGAGGTCGTGCGTCGACTCGCGCTCGATGGCCGGTCCGTCTACGTCGTCGACCCCGAATCGATGCTCGGCGATCCTGACACGGGCGACGGCCGAGTCATCGTCGTCAGCGACCTCGCCGACGCCCGGGCGGCGGATCAGCCGTAGCGGCTCAGGTCGTGGAAGAAGCCTGGGACGGTGTGGAGGGCGCCGGAGGCGGTGACCTCGTTGTAGACGTAGCGGGCGACGGCCAGGTCGAGGACGCCCAGGCCGAAGGGGGAGAAGACGACGGGCTTGTCGGCGGGCGGGGTGGTCTTGCCGGTGAGGACGTCGTACAGGGTGCCGTCGACGAAGTCGCGGTTGCCGACCTGCTGCTCGGCCAGGTGGGGGGACGTGTTGGCCTTCATGCAGTGCTCGACGTCGTCCACGATGTTGCACGACGACAGGATGATCTCGGGGGACAGGTCGCGCAGCGAGATGTGCAGGACGAGCGGGTTGTGCGCGAACCAGGCCGGGTCGGCGACGTGCGGCTCGCCGGCGACGGTGGCGAAGACGACCAGGTCGGACGAGCGGATCAGCGACTCGGCCGAGTCGTGGACGGTGATGTCGCCCTTCTCCGAGCGCTCCAGGTAGCCCTTGAAGCCCGCCGCGTGGTCGGGGGACAGGTCGTGGACGCCGAGCGCGTCGAACGTGAAGCCGTTGCCCGCCAGGTAGGTGTGGATGTAGCGGGCGATGAGGCCGACGCCGACGAAGCCGATCGTGCGGGGCCGGTCGCCGCGGGCGTCGGCCAGGGTCGCGGCGGCGAGGGCGGCGGACGCGGCGGTGCGGGCCGCGCTGATGATGGAGCTCTCCAGGCACGCGAACGGGTAGCCGGTCTCGGCGTCGTTGAGGATGAGCACGGCGGACGCGCGGGGGATGCCGTTCGCGACGTTGCCGGGGAAGCTGGAGATCCACTTGATGCCGTGCACGCCGACGTCGCCCTCGACGGAGGCGGGCAGCGCGATGATCCGGTCGGCCGGGCGGTCGGGGAACCGCAGGAAGTAGGAGTCGGGGTTGACGGTCCGCCCCTCGCCGTGCAGCCGGTAGGCGGCCTCGACCATCCGGGTGACCTGCTCCTCCCGCCCGGCGACCGCGTCGTGGACCTGGGCGCCGGAGATCACGGCGAATGAGGGGGCCTGCGTCATGAAAGTGCTCCGTGTTCCGACCGGGATGATCAGTGCTCGAGGATATCGGGCGGCAGTTCGCCGAAGTGCTCCCGTACCCAGCTCTCCTCGTAGATGGAGTCCAGGTAGCGCTCGCCGAGGTCGGGGGCGATGGCCACCGCGACCGGGTCCTCGCCGGGGTACTTGGCCTCCAGCCAGCGGCACGCCCCGGACACGACGGTGCCGGTGGAGCCGCCGAACAGGAACCCCCGCGACGACAGGGCGCGGACGGTCCGGATCGTGTCGGGCTCGGCGACGTGCACCACGTCGTCGACGAGCGACTCGTCCACCAGGTCGGGCTTGCTGCTGGTGCCGAGGCCCGGCACCATGCGGCGCTCGGGGATGCCGCCGAACGTGACGGAGCCGACCGCGTCCACCGCGACGATCGTGACGGGCCGGTTCCGCTCGCGGAAGTACCGGGCGCAGCCCATCAGCGTGCCGGTGGTGCCCGCGCCGACGAAGAGAACCTCCAGGTCGGGGAACTCCCGGTCGATCGATGGAGCGGTCCCGCGGTAGTGGGCCAGCCAGTTGTTCCGGTTGGCGTACTGGTTCAGCCACACGTACTGGCGGCCGGACTCGCACAGCTCCCGGACGTGCGCGATGCGGCCGCCGAGGTAGCCGCCGTTGTCGTCCTTGTCGGACACGACGCGGACCTCGGCGCCGAGCGCCCGCATGACCCGCATGGACGCCGGGTTGCAGCGCGGATCGGTGACGCACACGAACTTCAGCCCCCGGCTCGCCGCGATCAGGCTGAGCGCGATGCCGAGGTTCCCGGACGAGGACTCCACGATCACCGAGTCCGGGGTGAGCGCGCCCTCGGCCTCCGCCGCCTCCACCATCGCGGCGGCGGCCTTCAGTTTCACCGAGCCCGCGAAATTGAAGCCCTCGCATTTGAGGTACAGCGGACGGTCGATCACATGCCGCAAGTCGACGTAAAGGTCGTCGACATTGAATTCCTGCGGCGAGGTTATTATGGGCACGCTGTCACCCTCAAATGAAGAAGCAATTCCCTCATCATCCCCGAAGTTCGCCGCGGGCACGCCTGGCCATGGCGGCTCATCACGGTACCTGCGTGCATCTTCCCCCCGCAACCCCCTACTTACCGACCGGTAGTGACGAATGCGAGATGCTTCTGTCAGGGCGCGGATAAGCTATGGCCCCCGCTTGTTTTGGTCGATGACAGCGGAGAAGTCCTACCTCACGGAGAGTAATGATGAGTGCTCGCGGACCCGCCGTGGACCGGCTGCTCCCCCTGGCCGGGCTGCCCGCCCTGGACGTGCCCGCGGCGGAGCTGGCGCGGGCCCGCGAGCTGACCGCCCGGCACGGGATGGCGCGCGAGGCGGACGTCGACCTCGCCGACCCCGTCATCACGCGGGTGGAGCGGTTCGCCGCCGAGCGCGACCGTCCCGCGATCACCGACGACGGTGCCCGCGTGCTCTCCTACTCCGGCCTGGCCGCGCAGGCCCGCCGGCTGGCCGCGCTGCTTGAGGACGAGGGGGTCGAGCCCGGCACGGTCGTCGGCGTCGGCGGCCCCCGCTCGGCGTCCGTCATCGCCGCGTTCCTCGCGATCGAGCTGGTCGGCGCCCTCTACGTGCCCGCCGACGAGACGTGGCCCGCGGGGCGCGTCCGCGACGTCCTCGACCAGGCCGGGGCTTCGGTGCTGCTGCTGGCGGACGACGGCGCCGGCGACGCGGAGGCGCTGCGGCAGGGCGCCGCGGACGCCGGCTGCCGGGTCGTGCGGATCGCCGCGGCGGACGGCCTCGAACCGTGGCCCGGCGAACCGCGCCTGCACGCCCTCGACCAGCCCCGGTACGTCCTGTTCACCTCGGGGTCGACGGGCCGTCCGAAGGGCGCGGTGGTCGAGCACCAGGGCATGGTCAACCACCTCTGGGCCAAGATCGTCGACCTGGAGCTGACCGGCGCGGACGTCGTGGCGTTCACCGCCCCGCTCGGCTTCGACATCTCGATCTGGCAGATGCTGTGCCCCCTGCTGCTGGGCGGCCGGGTGGACGTCGTCGGCGACGACGTCGCGCACGACCCCGTCGCGTTCGCGCGGGCCGTGGACGACCGGGGCATCACGATCGTGGAGCTCGTCCCGACCATGGTCAGGCACCTCCTGGACGACCTCGCGCCCGGCAGCCTGCCGAGTCTGCGCTGGATGATCGCCACGGGGGAGGAACTGCCCGCGGAGCTGTCCCGGCGCTGGCTGGACGCGATGCCGCACGCCCTGCTCCTGAACGCCTACGGCCCCACCGAGTGCTCCGACGACGTCACCCACCACACGGTGACGGCCGGCGACCTGCGGCTGCTGCGCCTCCCGATCGGGACGCCGGTCGTCAACGCCCGCCTGTACGTGCTGCGGGAGGAGGACGACGGGACGTGGGCGGCGTGCGACGCGGGCGAGACCGGGGAGCTGTTCGTCGGCGGCGTGGTCGTCGGGCGCGGCTACCTGGGCAACGACGAGCGGACGCGCGAGGCGTTCTACCGCGACCCGTTCGGCGACTTGCCGACGGGCCGCCTCTACCGGACGGGCGACGCGGTGCGGCTGCTCGGGGCGGGCGAGGGCGGCGAGGACCGCCCCACCCTGCAGTACCTCGGCCGCGTCGACCGGCAGGTCAAGATCGCCGGGGTGCGGATGGAGCTCGGGGAGATCGAGGCGGTGCTGCAGCGGCACCCCTCGGTGGGGGCCGCCGCGGTCGTCGTGCACGAGTACCCGGCCGGGTGAATGTCACGCTGCGTAATCGCTTTGTGTGGTATGTGTTGTCAACCTTTGTCACCCGGCGAGCGTCGCGCGGCGCGCCGCCAGGACGCTCACCGGCCGTTTTGTCACTCCTGTTAGCAATGGGGCGGGTCAAGTTCTGCTTTTGAGGGGATTGCGAGGCATGTGACGGGCTGGTTGACTGTGGCTCCGCTACTCCTGAGTAGAGCATGGGTCCAGAGCGGTCCCGGTCGAGGGCGGAAAGCGGCGGCGCTCTGTATTGGCGGGACCACAGGGCGTTCAGTCCCGGGTTCACGCGGGCCGATCGCGTTCCCGGAAAGGCTCGGGGTGAAAGGGGACGGGGAACAGCCCGATTTGTGTGGTCATTCTCTTTAGTTTTCTGCCCGCCGGCGCCGGGCCGGTGCCGATGGCGGGCGTAAAGCCAACCCCCTTCGACCGGGAAAGTGCCGCTTGATGTCCACCGAGTACGTTCCTCTTTCGGCCGCTCAGCGGAGCGTCTGGTACGCGCAGCAACTGGCGCCCGAAACGCCGATCCACATTGCGCAGTACATCCAGATCGAGGGACCGGTCGACCACGGGCTGTTCGACCGGGTGGCGCGCATCGCCGCGCACGAGTCGCTCGCGATGAACGCGCGCATCGTCGAGGTGGACGGAATTCCGCACCAGATCCTCGACCCGGACGCGACGGCGACGATCCCCCTCGTGGACCTGTCCGGCGAGCCCGACCCGGACGCCGCGGCGCGGGCGTGGATGAAGGAGCGGATGGCCGAGCCGCTGCCGCCGGACGGCGGGCGGCTCCACCGCACGGCCCTGCTGCGGCTGTCCCCGGACCTGCACCGGTGGTTCCTGCGCGCCCACCACACGACGCTGGACGCCTACAGCGGCCTGATGATCAGCCGCCGCGCCGCCGAGATCTACACCCTGCTGGCCAACGGCGGCGAGTACGAGCCGGGCGAGCTGGGCGACTTCCGGGCGGTCCTCGCCGAGGAGGACGCCTACCGGGCGTCGGAGAAGTTCGAGCGCGACCGCGCCTACTGGCTGGAGCGGTTCGCCGACCGCCCCGTCGCGGTCTCGCTGGCGGACGGCATGGCCGAGCCGACCGCCGACTACCTGAGCCGCAGCACCGTCGTCCCGCCGGACGGGACGGCGGCGCTCGCGGCCGGCGCCCGCCGGCTGCGCACCGCGGCGCCGGGCCTGGCGATCGCCGCGACCGCGGCCTACGTGGCGCGGATGACCGGGACCGAGGACGTCATCCTCGGCCTCGCGGTCAGCGGGCGGGCCTCCGCCGCGTCGCGCGAGACGCCCGCGATGCTGTCGACGGTGCTGCCGCTGCGCGTGCGCGTCCGGCCCGACATGACCGTGGAGGAGCTGGTCCGGGCGGCGACGCGGGCGAGCGCGCGGGTGCTGCGCCACCAGCGGTACCGCCGCGAGGACCTGCTGCGCGACCTGCGGCTGCTCGGCGAGCGCCGCCGCCTGCACGGTCCGGTCATCAACGTCATGGCCTTCGACTACCGGCTCGACTTCGCGGGCCTGCCGGCGCGGGCGCACGCCATCACGACCGGCCCCATCGACGACCTGTCGATCAACATCTACGACAACTTCGACGGGACGGGGATGCGCGTCGACTTCGACGCCCACCCCGACCTCTACGCCGGGGACGAGGTCGCGACGCACCTGGAGCGCTACGTCCGGCTGCTGCGCACCCTCGGTGCCGCCGACCCGGCCACGCCGCTCCGCGAGATCGGGCTGCTGGACGACGCCGAGCGGGCCCGCGTCCTGGAGGAGTGGAACGGCACGGCGCTGCACGTCGAGCCCGCCGTCGTCCCCGAGTTGTTCGAGGCCCAGGCCGCCCGCACCCCCGGCGCGCCCGCCGTCACCCACGGCGACACCACGCTGACCTACCGGGAGCTGGACGAGCGCGCCAACCGCCTCGCCCACCACCTGATCGCCCGAGGTGTCGGCGCCGAGGACTTCGTCGCGCTGGCCCTGCCGCGGAACGCGGACCTGGTCGTCGCCGCCCTCGCGGTGCTGAAGGCGGGCGCCGCGTACCAGCCGGTCGACCTGGCGTACCCGCCCGGCCGGATCGCGTACATGCTGGAGGACGCCGCCCCGGCCTGCGTCATCACGACGTCCGGCGCGGACCTGCCCGGCGCGACCCCGCGCGTCCCGCTGGACGGCCTCGACCTCGCCGCGTACCCGGCGACGGCCCCCACGGACGCCGACCGCGTCCGGCCCCTCCGCCCCGGCAACGCGGCCTACGTCATCTACACGTCCGGTTCGACGGGCCGCCCGAAGGGCGTCGTCGTCTCGCACGCCAACGTCGTCGACCTGTGCGCCTGGGCGAACGAGGACTTCGGCCCGGAGCGCCTCGCCCGGGTGCTGTTCTCCACGTCGCTGAACTTCGACGTGTCGGTGTTCGAGTGGCTGACCCCCCTCACCGCGGGCGGGCACATCGAGGTCGTCCGCGACCTGCTCGACGTGGCGGAGCGCGGCGGCTGGAAGGGGACGCTGATCAGCGGCGTCCCGTCCGCGATGTCCGCGCTGCTCGCCACGGGCTCGCTCCACCTTGAGGCGGGGGACATCGTTCTCGCCGGTGAGGCGCTCCCGGCGCGGCTCGTCCACGACCTGCGCGCCCTCGCCCCGGACGCCCGCATCTCCAACATCTACGGCCCCACCGAGGCGACCGTCTACGTCACCGCCTGGTTCGACGACGGCAACACCGGCGGCCACGCGCCGATCGGCGCGCCGCTCGCCAACACCCGCGCCTACGTGCTGGACGCGGCCCTCGAACCCGTCCCGGCCGGGGTTCCCGGAGAGCTGTACCTGGCGGGGGACGGGCTGGCGCGCGGCTACCTGAACCGCCCTGAGCTGAGCGCCGACCGGTTCGTGGCGTGCCCGTTCGGTAAGCCGGGTGAGCGGATGTACCGGACGGGCGACCTCGTCCGCTGGCGTCAGAGCAGTTCCCGGGGGGCGTGGGGGGTCGCCCCCTCACAGGGACACGACGCCGGCCAGATCGAGTACCTCGGCCGCCTCGACCACCAGGTGAAGGTGCGGGGCTTCCGGATCGAGCCGGGCGAGATCGAGACGGCGCTGTCCGCGCACCCGGCGGTGACGCAGAGCGTCGTCGTCGCCCGCGAGGACGCCGCCGGCGACACCGTCCTCGTCGGCTACGCCGTGGCGGACGGCGCCGACCCCGCCGAGCTGAAGCGGTCCGTCGCGGCGGTGCTGCCCGAGTACATGGTGCCGTCCGCGATCGTCGTGCTGGACGCGATGCCGCTGAACCCGAACGGCAAGCTCGACCGCGCCGCGCTGCCCGAGCCGGTCCTCGCCCCGGCCGCCGCGGGCCGCGGCCCGCGGAACGCCCGCGAGGAGATCCTGTGCGCGGCGTTCGCCGAGGTGCTCGGCGTGGAGCGGGTCGGGGTCGACGACAACTTCTTCGACCTCGGCGGCGACTCCCTCAAGGCCACCCGCGTCGTGTCCCGCGTCCGCTCGGCGCTGAACGCCGACCTGGCCGTCCGCGCCCTGTTCGAGGCGCCGACCGTCGCCGCGCTCGCGGAACTGCTGGCGGAGACGGGCGCGGGCGCCAGGTCCAGGCTGGTCCCGGCCGAGCGCCCCGAACTCGTCCCCGTGTCGTACGCGCAGCGGCGGCTGTGGTTCATCCACGACCTCGAAGGCCCCTCCGCGACCTACCACATCCCGATCCCGCTGCGGCTGACCGGTGCGTTCGACCTGGCCGCCGTCCGCGCCGCGATGCGCGACGTGATGGCGCGGCACGAGTCGCTGCGCACCGTGTTCACGGTGGTCGAGGGGGAGCCCTACCAGCGGGTCCGCGCGCTGGACGAGATCCGCCCCGAGCCCGAGGTCGCCGACTGCGACCCGGCCGGCCTCGACGCGGCGGTGTTCGCGGCGGCGACCCGCGGGTTCGACCTGGCCGCCGAGGCGCCGGTCCGCGCGCACGTCTTCCGGATCGCCGACGACGACCACCTGCTCCTGCTGGTGCTGCACCACATCGCCGGCGACGGCTGGTCGATGGAGCCGCTCGCCGCCGACCTCATCACCGCCTACGCCGCCCGCGCCGCCGGCGAGGAGCCGCGGTGGGCGCCGCTGCCGGTCCAGTACGCCGACTACTCCCTCTGGCAGCGGGAGGTCCTCGGCGACGAGACCGATCCGGGCAGCGTCGTCGCCCGGCAGCTCGCGTACTGGCGGACGGCGCTCGCCGGGATCCCCGAAGAGCTGGGCCTGCCCGCCGACCGGCCCCGCCCGGCGCGCGCCACCTACCGGGGCGCCCAGCACGCGTTCGCCCTGCCGCCCGGCCTGCACGCCGCGCTGGCCGCGCTCGGCCGCGACCACCGCGCCAGCATGTTCATGGTGGTGCAGGCCGCGCTCGCCGGGCTGTTCACCCGGCTCGGCGCCGGGACCGACGTCCCGATCGGCTCCCCGGTCGCGGGCCGCCCGGACGAGGCCCTGAACGACCTGGTCGGCGTGTTCGTCAACACGCTGGTGCTGCGGACCGACACGTCCGGCGACCCGTCGTTCGCGGAGCTGCTCGCCCGCGTCCGCGACGCCGACCTCGCCGCCTTCGCCCACCAGGACGTGCCGTTCGAGCGGCTCGTCGAGGTCCTCAACCCGCAGCGGTCGATGGCGCGGCACCCGCTGTTCCAGGTGATGATCTCGATGCAGAACGACCCGTCCGCGCGGGTCGCGCTGCCGGGCCTGACCGTCGCGCTGGAGCCCGTCGACCCGGGCGTGTCCCGCTTCGACCTCGCCCTCCTCGTCGACGAGCGGCACGACGCCGCCGGCGACCCGGCCGGGATCGAGTGCCGGCTGGAGTACGCGCTGGACCTGTTCGACCCGGAGACCGCCGCGTCGATGGCCGCCCGGCTGGAGCGGCTCCTCGCCCAGGTCGCCGCCGACCCGTCCCTGCCGCTCAGCGCCGTCGACCTCCTGGACGACGCCGAGCGAGACACGCTCCTGAACGACTGGAACGACACCCGGCTGCCCGTCGCGTCCGCCGTCGTCCCGGACCTGTTCGAGGCGCAGGCGGCCCGCACACCGGACGCGACCGCCGTCATCGCGGGCGACACGCGGCTCCGCTACGCCGAGCTGAACGACCGCGCGAACCGCCTGGCCCGGTGCCTCATCGAGCACGGCGTGGGCCCCGAGGACTTCGTCGCCCTCGCCCTGCCCCGCGACGCCGGCCTGGTGGCCGCGGCGCTGGCCGTCCTCAAGGCGGGCGCCGGGTACCAGCCGATCGACCCGGCGTACCCGGCCGACCGGATCGCCTACATGCTGGAGGACGCCGCCCCGGCCTGCGTCATCACGACCCGCTCCGTGGAGCTGCCCGGCGGCACGCCCCGGATCGAGCTCGACGCGCTGTCCCTCGACGGGTACCCGGGGGAGGACGTCACCGACGCCGAGCGCGTCCGGCCCCTGCACCCGGGCAACCCGGCGTACGTCATCTACACGTCCGGTTCGACGGGCCGCCCCAAGGGCGTCGTGATCTCCCACGCGAACGTCGTGGACTTCTGCGCCGAGTCGATGGCGAGCTACGGCCCCGACCGGATGCGCCGCGTCCTGTTCTCCACGTCCCTCAACTTCGACGTGTCGGTGTTCGAGTGGCTGGTGCCGCTCACGATCGGCGGCGAGATCGAGGTCGTCCGCGACCTGCTGGAGATCGCCGAGCGCGGCGGCTGGTCCGGGACGCTGATCAGCGGCGTGCCGTCCGCGGTGGCGGTGCTGCTGTCGCGCGGCGGCCCGGACGGCGGGTTCCGGCTGGACGCCGGGGACGTGGCGCTCGGCGGGGAGGCGCTGCCGCCGCAGCTCGTCCGGGACCTGCGGGCGCTGCTGCCGGACGCGCGGATCTCCAACATCTACGGCCCCACCGAGGCGACGGTCTTCGTCACCGGCTGGTACGACGACGGCAACACCGACGGCCACGCCCCGATCGGCCGCCCGATGGCCAACACCCGCGCGTACGTGCTGGACGAGCGGCTGCGGCCGGTCCCGGTCGGCGTGCCCGGGGAGCTGTACGTGTCCGGCGACGGGCTGGCGCGCGGCTACCTGCGCCGGCCCGCGCTGACCGCCGACCGGTTCGTCGCCTGCCCGTTCGCCGGGCCGGGGGAACGGATGTACCGGACGGGGGACCTGGTCCGATGGAACCGCGCGGGGCACATCGAGTACCTCGGCCGCCTCGACCACCAGGTGAAGGTCCGCGGGTTCCGGATCGAGCTCGGCGAGATCGAGACGGTGCTGTCGGACCACCCGGCGGTGGCGCAGAGCGTCGTCGTCGCCCGCCGCGACGCGGTCGGCGACAACGTCCTCGCCGGATACGTCGTCGCGTCCCCGGGCGGCCGCGTCGAGCCCGCGGAGCTGCGCGCGTTCGTCGCGAGGACGCTGCCGGACTACATGGTGCCGTCCGCGGTCGTCGTGCTGGACGCGATGCCGCTGAACCCGAACGGCAAGCTCGACCGCGCCGCGCTGCCGGAGCCGGACTTCGCCGCGTCGCTCACCGACCGCGGCCCGCGCGACGCCCGCGAGGAGATCCTGTCCGGGATCTTCGCCGACGTCCTCGGCCTGGACCGGGTCGGCGTCGACGACGGGTTCTTCGACCTCGGCGGCGACTCGCTCAAGGCGACCCGCGTCGTCGCCCGCGCCCGCGCCGCGCTGGACGTGGAGCTGCCGGTCCGGGCGCTGTTCGAGGCGCCGACCGTCGCGGGCCTCGCCGAGCACATCGCCTCCGCGACGGCCGCCGCGCGCCCGGCGCTGCGGCCCGCCGGGCGGCCCGACCCGCTGCCGGTGTCGTACGCGCAGGAGCGGCTCTGGTTCCTGAACCGGCTCGAAGGGCTGACCGCCACCTACAACATGCCGATCCCGCTGCGGCTGACCGGCGCGGTCGACCACGACGCGATGCGGGAGGCGCTCCGCGACGTCGTCGCCCGGCACGAGTCGCTGCGCACGCTGTTCGGCGACGCCGACGGCGAGCCGCACCAGGTCGTCCTGGCACCCGGCGACGCCGACCCGGTGCTGACGGTCGGGGAGACCGACGACGTGCCGGGCACCCTCTTCACGGACGCCACGCGCGGCTTCGACCTGGCGAACGAGCTGCCGATCCGCGCCCACCTGTACCGGCTCGGCGCGGACGAGCACCTCCTGCTGATCGTCATGCACCACATCGCGGGCGACGGCTGGTCGATGGCGCCGCTGGCCCGCGACGTGATCACCGCCTACCTGGCCCGCCGGCACGGCCGCGCCCCCGAGTGGGCGCCGCTGCCCGTCCAGTACGCGGACTACGCCCTCTGGCAGCGGGAGCTGCTCGGTTCCGAGCGCGACCCGGCGAGCCTCGCCGCGCGGCAGATCGCCTACTGGAAGGACGCCCTCGCCGGGCTGCCCGGCGAGATCCGGCTGCCGGCCGACCGGCCGCGGCCGGACCGCGCGTCCTACCGGGGCGCGCAGGTCCCGTTCGAGGTCCCCGCCGAGCTGGCGGACGGGCTGCGCGCGCTCGCCCGCGACCACCAGGTCAGCGTGTTCATGGTCCTGCACGCGGCGCTCGCCGCGCTGCTCACCCGGCTCGGCGCCGGCACGGACGTGCCGATCGGCTCGCCGGTCGCGGGCCGCACCGACGAGGCCCTGGACGATCTCGTCGGCGTGTTCGTCAACACGCTGGTGCTGCGGACCGACACGTCCGGCGACCCGTCGTTCGCGGAGCTGCTCGCCCGCGTCCGCGACGCCGACCTCGCCGCGTACGCGCACCAGGACGTGCCGTTCGAGCGGCTCGTCGAGGTGCTGAACCCGGTGCGGTCCCTGTCCCGGCACCCGCTGTTCCAGGTCATGCTGACGCTGCAGAACAACCCCGAGGCGTCGGTCGAGCTGCCCGGCCTGAACGTCGCCGTCGAGCCGGTGGACGCCGGGGTCGCCAAGTTCGACCTGGAGTTCCTGCTGGAGGACGCCCGCGACGGCGGGGGCGGGTTCGCCGGAACCCTCGAATACGCCCTCGACCTGTTCGACCGGGACACCGCCGAGCGCCTCGCCGGCTGGTTCCGGCGGACTCTGGAGGCCGTCGTCGCCTCCGGCGCGGCCGTCACCGTCGAGGGTCTCGACCTCCCCGGCGCCCCCGCCGACTCCGTCCGGGAGCCGGCGGCCGAGGCGCCGGCGGTCGAGGGACCGGTGGAGAAGCGGCTCGTCGCGTACGTGGTCGCCGCGCCCGGCGAGGCGCCCGACCCGGAGGAGCTGCGCGCGCACATCCGGGAGAGCCTGCCGGAGTCGATGGTGCCCGCGGCCGTCGTCGTCCTG
The DNA here is from genome assembly GCF_004348575.1 of Actinomadura sp. 7K534. Lineage (NCBI taxonomy): Bacteria > Bacillati > Actinomycetota > Actinomycetes > Streptosporangiales > Thermomonosporaceae > Actinomadura > Actinomadura sp. 7K534. Next base: position 2,476 of record NZ_SMKB01000002.1, on the reverse strand, counting down.
GACGAGATGCCGCTCACCCCGAACGGCAAGGTCGACGTCAAGGCCCTGCCGAAGCCGGAGCTCGCGGCCGCCCCGGCGACCGCGTACCGTGCCCCGTCCGGCGAGACGGAGGAGGCCGTCGCGGCGGTCTTCGCCGACCTCCTCGGCGTCGACCGGGTCGGCGCGGACGACGACTTCTTCGCGCTCGGCGGCAACTCGCTCATCGCGATGCGGGTCGTGAGCCGCGTCCGCCGCGTCCTCGACGTGGAGCTGCCCGTCCGCGCGCTGTTCGAGGCGCCGACCGTCGCGGGCCTCGCCGCCCTGCTCGGGCGCGGCGCGCGGCACGAGCCGGGGCGCCCAGTGCTGGAGCGGCGGGAGCGGCCCGCCGCGGTCCCGCCGTCGTACGCGCAGCAGCGGCTCTGGTTCCTCAACCGGTTCGAGGGGCCGTCGGCCACCTACAACATGCCGACCGCGCTGCGCATCCGCGGCCGGTTGGACGTCGCCGCGCTCCGCGCCGCCATCGGCGACGTCGTCGAGCGGCACGAGACGCTCCGCACGGTCCTGCCCGACAGCGGGGGAGTGCCGCGCCAGCTCGTCCTGGACCCGGCCGCGGCCCGCCCCGAGCTGGAGGTCGCCGACACGACGGAGGCGGAGCTGCCGACGCGGCTCGCCATGGCCGCCGGGTACGCCTTCGACATCTCCGCCGAGCCGCCGCTGCGCACCCACCTGTTCCGGCTCGGGCCGGAGGAGCACGTCGCGCTGCTGCTCATGCACCACGTCGCGGCCGACGGGTGGTCGATGGCGCCGCTGGCCCGCGACGTGATCACGGCCTACGCGGCCCGCGCCGGCGGGAACGCGCCGCGGTGGGCGCCGCTGCCCGTCCAGTACGCCGACTACACGCTCTGGCAGCAGGACCTCTTCGGTTCCGAGGACGACCCGGACAGCCTGATCTCCCGGCAGATCGCCTACTGGAAGGACGCCCTGGCCGGGCTGCCGGAGGAGCTGCGGCTCCCCGCCGACCGGCCGCGCCCGGCGCAGGCGTCCTACCGGGGCGGCACGGCCCGCTTCCGGCTCGGCCCCGACGTCCACGGGCCGCTGCTCGCCCTCGCCCGCGCGACCGGCGCCAGCCCCTTCATGGTCGCCCAGGCCGCGTTCGCGGGACTGCTGACCAGGCTCGGCGCCGGGACCGACGTGCCGATCGGGTCGCCGATCGCGGGCCGCTCGGACGAGGCCCTGGACGACCTCGTCGGCATGTTCGTCAACATGCTCGTCTTCCGCACCGACACGTCGGGGAACCCGTCGTTCCGCGAGCTCGTCGGCCGCGTGCGGGAGACCGACCTCGCCGCGTACGCGCACCAGGACGTGCCGTTCGAGCGGCTCGTCGAGGTGCTGAACCCGCCGCGCCACCTGGCCCGGCACCCGCTGTTCCAGGTGGGGCTCACCTTCCAGAACAACCCCGAGGCGCGGCTGGAGATGCCGGGGTTCAGCGCCGCGGTGGAGCCGCTGACCTCGGGCGCCGCCCGCTTCGACCTGCTGATGATCCTCACCGAGCGCGAGGACGGGCTCGACGGCGAGCTGGAGTACGCGCTCGACCTCTACGACCCGGCCACCGCGCGGCGGCTCATCGAGCGCTTCGAGCGGTACCTGGCCTCGCTGCTCGCCGACCCCGACGCGCCCATCGGCGCGGCCGACGTCCTGTCCGGGGACGAGCGCGCCGAGATCCTCGGCGACTGGGCCGGGGGACGCGCCCCGGTGGCGGAGCGGAGCACGATCCCGGCGCTGTTCGAGGCGCAGGCGGCGGCGCGTCCGGACGCGCCCGCGGTGACGTGCGACGGCGTGTCCTGGACGTACGGCGAGGTGAACGCCAAGGCCAACCGCCTCGCCCGCCGCCTGGTCGAGCAGGGCGCGGGCCCGGAACGCTTCGTGGCGCTGTCGCTGCCGCGTTCGGCGGACCTCGTGGTAGCGCTGTTGGCGGTGCTGAAGACGGGCGCGGCGTACGTGCCGATGGATCCGGACTATCCGGAGGACCGCATCGCGTACATGGTCGAGGACGCCCGGCCGGTGCTGACCATCGGCCCGGACGACCTCGATGCCACCGGATACGACGACACCGACCTCGGTGCGGCCATCGACCCTGAGCATCCGGCGTACGTCATCTACACCTCCGGTTCGACGGGTCGGCCCAAGGGCGTCGTGGTGCCGCACCAGAACGTGGTGCGGCTGCTGCGCTCGACGGAGCAGTGGTTCGACTTCGGCCCGGACGACGTGTGGACGCTGTTCCATTCCTACGCGTTCGACTTCACGGTGTGGGAGCTGTGGGGTTCGCTTCTGTACGGCGGGCGTCTTGTCGTCGTCCCGTACATGACCTCGCGTTCGCCGCAGGACTTCCTGAAGCTGCTGGTGGACGAGCGCGTCACCGTCCTGAACCAGACCCCTTCGGCCTTCTACCAGCTCATGGCGGCCGACAGGGACGACCCCGGTTCCGACCTGGCCCTCC